>JALYUK010000089.1 GCA_030853805.1 Actinomycetota bacterium
CCACTTCTTGTCGATGACGACGTTGCGGCCCTTGGGGCCGAGCGTCACCTTGACGGCGTTGGCGAGCGCGTCAACGCCGCGCTCCAGGGACTTGCGGGCTGAGTCGTTGAACTCCAGCGTCTTGGACATAGGTGGTCCTTACATGTTCGAAGTGCGAAGGATGGTGCAAGGGGTACGACGACGCCCCGGCGAGGTGCCCGGCATGGGCCCAGCGCCGGGGCGTGCGTTCGTACCGAAAGCGGGGGGTGTTACTTGACGACCGCGAGGATGTCGCGAGCCGAGAGGATGAGCAGCTCCTCGCCGGAGTACTTCACCTCGGTGCCGCCGTACTTGCTGTAGATGACCTTGTCGCCGACGGAGACGTCCAGCGGAACGCGGTTGCCGTTGTCGTCGATACGACCGGGGCCGACGGCCAGAACCTCGCCCTCCTGGGGCTTTTCCTTGGCGGTGTCCGGGATGACCAGACCGGAAGCGGTGGTCTGCTCGGCTTCGATCGACTTGACGACGACGCGGTCTTCGAGCGGCATGATGTTGACCGACACGGTGGTGACCTTCCTTGATGGCCTGCCGATGGCAGGGAGTTGTGGTCCTGGAAAAAACATTGCCGGTGTCAACGGGTGGTGAGGCCGCCGTCGCGGGGGTCGACCTCGGTGTTGACACTGGCACTGTCCCAGGTTGAGTGCCAGGAATGAATCTATGCCGCAGTTAGCACTCATGCAACTCGAGTGCCAACGACTTCATCCGATCGGGCACCGACATTCGGTGCGCCACAATGAATGCCATGGATGCGGACCTCGTGCACCGACTGGCTTCCGGTGAAGGATGGGGACTGCTGCAGTCGCTGCCGCCGTACGACGCGAGCCAGGCGATGTCCCTCGCGACCAGGCTGCGCGGGGAGGGATTCGCCCCAGAACTGATAGCGGCCGCCCTCACCCAGTCCGAGCTGCGCGCTCGCGCAGAGGTCAAGTTCGGCCCAGCTGCCGCAGACATGCTCTTCACCCGCGACGGCCTGGAGCAGGCCACCCGCCGACCTGTCGCCGAGCGGCACGCGGGGCGCTTCCTGGATGCCGGTGCGCGCACTGTCTACGACCTCGGTTGCGGCATCGGCGCCGATGCCATGGCGCTGGCAGCTGCGGGCATCCACCTGCAGGCCGTCGATTCGGATGAGGCCACCGCCGCCATCGCGGCGGTCAACCTGCGGCACTGGTCACACGCCCAGGCACATCACGGACGCGCCGAAGATGTCGCCATCGCGACCGGCGACGCCGCGCGTCACTGCGGGGTATGGCTGGACCCCGCGCGCCGGTTGCCCGGTGTCGCCGACGCGCAGGGCCACAGCAGGCGACTTTTCAGGCTGGCCGACATCAGCCCGTCCTGGGATTCGGTGCGCAGCTATCTCACCCGCACCCCGGCCGGTGGCGCCAAACTCAGCCCGGCCCTCCCGCACTCCCAGATACCGCTCGGCATGGAGGCGCAATGGACCTCGGTCGACGGCGAGGTGCTGGAGTGCACCCTGTGGGCCGGCGGCACCGTGCAGAACGCCGGGCGTACGGCGCTGGTCATGCGGGCCGGACGAGCCAGCCTGGTGACACAGCAGGACGCGGCGGGCGCTGCGCCGTTACCGGCCCAGCTGCACCGGCTGGGCCCCTACCTCTACGAGCCGGACCGTGCGGTCATCCGAGCCGGCCTGGTCGGCGCGCTCATCAATACCGCCGACGGCAGGGAGCTGTCCCCTGGTGTCGGTTATGTGACCGGCCTGGCCGACGTACACGTGCCGTGGGCCCGCAAATATGCCATCAGCGACGCCGTGCCCTATAACGTCAAAGCCCTCCGCGCGATGTTGCGGGACCGTCGGACCGGCATCCTGACCATCAAAAAGCGTGGAGTGTCCGTGGATGCGGAGCTGCTGCGTCGACAATTGAGACTCACCGGCGACCAGGAGACGACCATCGTGATTACCCGCATCGGCGGCGCCCAGGTGGTGCTCGTGGTGGTGCCGCTGTGACACAACGCCGCTATCCGACCGCGCTCGGATTGCCGCTCGCGCTTGCGCTCAGCGCCTGTTCTGCGGGGTCTGCGAGCTCCGCCGCTTCCTCTACCTCGCCCTCACGCAGCGCGGCAGCGTCCGCATCCTCCACGTCTGCACCCCCCACGTCCACACCCTCCACCTCGACGTCCTCCCGGCCGGTTCCGCCGTCGTCGAAGGCCTCGCCAAGCTGCGTGGACACGGCGGTCGCGGCGATGACACCTGCCCAACGCGCAGGCCAACTGATCATGGTCGGGATGACTCAGGGCGGCGCCGATGACATCGCTGCGGTGCGGGCTTCCCTCCGGGCCCACTATGTCGGCTCCGCCTACTACGCGGGCGGCTGGGAGGGGGCAGCCGCCGTGCAGGCGGCCGCCGATTCCCTGCAGGGGCAGACCCGACAGGCAGGCTCCCCCGGCCTGCTGCTGGCAGCAGATCAGGAAGGCGGGCAGGTCCGGCAGCTACGCGGCAACGGGTTCACCTCGACCGTTTCCGCAGTCCGGCAGGGTCAGCTGACACCGAGCGCCCGCAGGGCCTACGCCGCGTCGATGGGCAGGCAACTGCGAGCTGCCGGCCTGAATGTCGATCTCGCGCCGGTTGCTGACACCGTGCCCGCTGCCCTCGGCAAAGACAACGGACCGATCGGCGCATTCGATCGCGAGTACGGCAACGACCCGACGAAGGTCGCTGCCGCGGTGTCGGACGTGGTTCACGGCTTCGACTCGTCCGGCCTCGCAGCCACGCTCAAACACTTCCCCGGAATCGGTCGCATCGCCAAGAACACCGACTACAGCTCCAGCGGAATCACCGACTCGACGACCGGTCCCGACGATCCGTACCTGACTCCTTTCGGTGCGGGCATCCGCGCGGGCGCCGGGCTCGTCATGATCTCCTCGGCGCGCTATCCGAAGCTGGACCCGAAGCATCCGGCGACCTTCTCTGCGCCCATCATCACGGGTCTGCTGCGCCAGAAGATGGGCTTCAAGGGTGTGGTCATCTCCGATGACCTGAACACCCCGGCGCTGGCCTCGACGCCCGTGCAAGAACGCGCGGTGCGCTTCGTCGGGGCCGGGGGCGACCTGCTGCTGACGGCGACCGACAGACTCGTACCGGGCCTGACCCGGGGGCTGCTCGCCCGGATGGCCTCCGACCCGGCCTTTGCGAAAGTCGTCGCGGGTGCAGTACAGCGGGTGATGACGCTGAAGGCGAGTCTCGGATTGGTGCGCTGCGGCTGAGATGTCGCGGCTACCTGCCGGTCGGGGATCATCATGAGCGTTCGCTACCGGGCCGGTGGTGTGCAGGAAACGCGCATGCTCGCCAGTCTGTTCTGCACCTATCTGGGTTCCTCGATCACGGCGACTGCGAGCACGATCTTCCTGGTGCAGCGTTTCGGCGTCGGCGCATCCTCAGGTCTCGCGCTGGTTCTGCAACTTCTGCCGAATCTGCTGCTGGGCCCCGTTGCCGGCGAGATGGTCGCTCGGGTCAATCCCAAACTGGCTGCCATGACGGGATCCATCGGGGTCGGCGTCGCCGTCCTGGGATACCTCCTGGTCACCCAGTCGTGGCAGGCGCAACTCGTATCTCTGCTCGTCGGGCTTGCCGGTGTGATCGGCACGCCAGCACGTATGTCGCTGCGCGCATCGGTCTTGACCCCTGACCGGCTGCGGTCCTCGACCGGTGCCATCGTTGCTGCAGAGCGCCTCGGGCTGGTGCTGGGCCCTCTTATCGCGACCACCATCGCGGTCACGATCGGCGTGCAGGCGGCATTCGTCCTGGAGTTCTTCCTCGCGCTGGTCGCCGTTGTGACTCTGCTGGGTCTGCAGCCACGCGCATCCGACCGTGGCACACCCACTGCGGGCGGGTTGCGCGGGGTGTACCGACGGGCCTGGCAGTTGATGACCCGTGACCGGGTGATCTGGGAATACAGCCTCTCCGGCTTCATCTATCTGATCGGTGTCGGGATCCGCCGGTTATTGTTCCCGGCCGCGTTGATCGTCACTCTGGCCAGCAGCGAAAACCGGCTGGGCATCCTGGTCGGTGCCATGGCAGTGGGTGGAATCGTGGGTGGTCTCATCGCACCGCGGGTCGACATCGAGCACATCGACCGGCAATTCGTCCTGCAAACCTGCGTAGAGATGCTCGTCTGGGTGGCGCTGGGTTTCGTGAGTTCCCTGTCGCTGTACCTCCCACTGCTGGTGATCGCCGGTGTGCTCGAGGGCTTCACCACGACGCTCTACTTCATCCGGGTGCAGGACAGGCTGCGCCCCAAGGAGATCGGCCGCTACTTCTCGCTGATGAGTCCGATGTCGGATGCCTCGATCGTCATCGGCGTGCTCATCGCCTCCTGGCTCGGATTGCACGCCCTCGCCGATTACGGATTCTGGATCATCGGGGCCCTCATCGGCGCACCACTGCTGGTCTGCCCGGTCATCGTCCGCAACGCCCTCACGACCACCAAGGCGCGCCCTCGCGGTCGCGGCTGACCAGCTCAGCGGGCCTGCACCAGCTCGACGGGCATCGAGGAATCCGGCGGTAGGTCCAAGGAACTCGGCGGTAGTCCGCGAGCGACCATCTGCGCGCCGAGCGCTGCGACCATCGCGCCGTTATCGGTGCACAGTCGCACCCGTGGGACCCGCAACGCGATACCCGCGTCAGCGCACCGCTGCTGGGCAAGAGCCCGCAGCCTGCTGTTGGCCGTCACACCCCCGCCGATCTGCAGGTCGTCGATGCCGTATTCGCGGCACGCGTCGATGGCTTTGCGGGTCAGGACGTCGGCCACGGCTTCGTTGAAACTCGCCGCGACATCGGCCACCGGAATCACCCGGCCTGCCCGCTCGCATTCCTGCACCCAGCGCACCACTG
The DNA here is from genome assembly GCA_030853805.1 of Actinomycetota bacterium. Lineage (GTDB taxonomy): Bacteria > Actinomycetota > Actinomycetes > Actinomycetales > Dermatophilaceae > Allobranchiibius. The sequence continues at coordinate 4,889 of JALYUK010000089.1, forward strand.
CACTCTTCAGGCCGGAGAAGGAGAAGTCGAAACGGTGCTGGGCCAGGTCCTTGTTCGCGCTCAGCCCCCTCGGGAACGCAATTGCCTTCGGGTCGCCGTCCCGGGCGATCGCATCGATACTCGGGCCACCCGGGTACGGCAGGCCCAACAGCCGGGCCACCTTGTCGAACGCCTCACCCGCCGCGTCATCCATTGTCGCGCCGAGGGACTGCACGTCGCTGGCGATATCGCGCACGAGCAGCAGGTTGGTATGCCCGCCCGACACCAGCAGGGCCACTGTCGGCTCAGGAAGCGGACCGTGGTCGAGCACGTCGGCGCAGACGTGGGCGCACAGGTGGTTCACGCCGTACAGCGGTTTACCGAGCGCCCATGCAATGGCCTTGGCTGCGCCGACACCCACCATCAAGGCGCCTGCGAGACCGGGACCGGACGTCACGGCAACGGCGTCCACCTGCGCCAACGAGACCCCGGCTTCCGTACAGGCCCGTTGCAGGGTCGGAAGCATGGCCTCCAGGTGGGCCCGGCTGGCAACCTCCGGCACCACCCCGCCGAAACGGGCGTGCTGCTCCACGCTGCTGGCGAGGGCATCGCCGATCAACGTCGTACCCCGCACGAATGCAACACCGGTCTCATCGCACGAGCTCTCCACCCCGAGCACCAGTGGATCCTCAGTCGACATCGCACACGTCCTGTTCGGCGGGAGAGTTGTTGAGCAGCCGGCGTAGGACGAATGCGTCGATATCGCCGGGTTGGTAGTAGCGCCGCCGGATACCGATCTGTTCGAAACCATGCCGACCGTAAAGTCGGCGCGCGGACTCGTTGTCTGCGCGTACCTCCAGCAGCACGGCTTCCGCTCGCGCCGCCCCTGCCAGTGACAACAGGTCGCGCAGCAGCAGCTGACCCACGCCGCGCCCCTGCGCCGCCCGATCCACCCCGATCGTCATTACGTCCGCAACGTCGCCCGCGACGGACAACCCTGCGTAGCCGACGATCTCGCCGCCGTCGCGGGCAACCCTGTACATGCGCTGGGGTCGTGCTGCGAGCTCGCTCCACCACGCGCCTGCACTCCACGCGTCGTGCTCGAAAAGCTGCTGCTCGAGAGTCACCAGCGTGTCGATATCGGTCCATCGCAGCTGCGTCAGCTCGATCACGACGGCACCGACTTCGTGTGCACTGCCTTCCGGGCGGCCGAGGGTTGGGCATCGGGCTGACGCAGATACATCGGTCGCGGCTGCAACAGCTCACCGCCGTCGCGTCGTCGTGCCACGACGAGCGCGCCGAGCAGGCCGGCGTCCACGTCGGCCACCTCGATGACCTGCGGGAAGCTCTGCGGATACAGCAGTGGACCGCGGCCGGCCACCGGTAGGTCCCGCATGTCCCGGTCGAGCGAATCCGCTGTGGCGACGGCGGGTTCACCGTGCCGGTGTACGCCACCCGCGACGGCGGTGTACCGCGCCCAGTAGACCTCCTTGCGACGGGCATCGGTGGCGACGAGGAACTCCTCACAGCTGCCTGCTGCGGCCACTTCGTACGCGATGGCGTCCAGGCTGCATACGCCGTACACCGGAATGTCCAGGACGAATCCGAGGGTGGTGGCCGTCACCAGGCCTACCCGCAACCCGGTGAACGGGCCCGGCCCGACACCGACCGCGACACCGCTCAGGTCCGACGGGGCCAGGCCCGCCCGCTTCATCACCAGGTCGATGGTGGGGGCGAGAGTCTCGGCGTGCCGCCGGGCTTCAGGAATTGACTCCTTCGCAAGTACGCGCGTGCCGTCGTGGACCGCAGCCGTCACCGCCGACGTCGCCGTGTCCAGAGCGAGCAGCACACCCGTCACGACAGTTCCGCCAGCAGCTGCTCGAATCGGTCGCCGAGAGCGCGACCCGTCACGGTGCGGATCTCATCTCCTGCCAGTTGCAGTTCCAACCGCTCGTCAGCGAGTCGCTCAGCCAGTCCCTCGCCCCATTCCACGACGGTCACTGCGTCCTCCAGTCTGGTGTCCAGGTCGAGATCGTCCAGCTCCGCTGCATCACTGAGACGGTATGCGTCCACATGTACCAAAGGTGGCCCGTCCACGAGAGATGGATGGGTACGCGCGATGACGAAGGTCGGAGACGTGATCGGGCCCCGCACCTGCAACCCGCGCGCAATGCCTTGCGTCAAGGTCGTCTTGCCGGCGCCGAGGCCGCCGGTGAGGATGATCAGGTCGCCACCGTCCAGCAGCATCCCCAGACGGGCGCCCCACTCCTGCAGAGCCTCCGGGTCGAGGAAGGTCCACCGGGCCACATCGGTCACCGCTGTCATGAGGTGGAGCGCCCGGCCTTGCGCGGCCGACGCGCGGGTACCGTCACGCGCTTGGCGACGCGAGGCGTCTGCGGCACCCGATGAGCCCGAGGATCGCTGCTGTGCTTGCGCTTGGGCGCGTCCGGTGTTCCGCCGTCGCCCAGCGCCCGACAGGCACGATCGAGCATCGTCAACAGATGTTCGTTGACCAGATCGGGGTATTCCAGTGGCAGCACATGGCCTGCGTCGTGGATCAGGACGAACTCGGTGCCCGGCATCGCGTCGACGATTGCTTCGGAGTGCACCGCGGGCGTGATCCGGTCCCGGTCACCGCACAGGACGAGCGTCTCGATGCCGATGAACTCTTTCAGCGCCTGACGCTCGTCGTGCAACATCAACGATCCGAGATAGGCCGAGATGGTCGGCATCTTGGTCGCGAAGATCATGTCGGCCACCAACCGGACGATCGACATCGGCACATCGGAGGCGAACGACCACCGGTGCACCAGGAACGCCTCGACGTCCCTACCGGCGTGCCGGGTCGACGTGACCAGCGCCTCCTGATCGGTCAACTGCAGCATCGCGGCCGGGCCCAGGCGGTGCACGATGGCACCCAGTTGACGACCCAGGCCGAAATTCTCACTTGCGAGGTTGCCTGCACTACTGGAGATGAATGCCGCACCGATCACCCGTTCGTGCAGCACTTTCGGATACTGCCGCGCGAACGACATCACCGCCATCCCACCCATGGAGTGCCCGACAAGCACCAGTGGTCCGGACGGCGTGGTCTCCTCGATGACCCGCGCCAGGTCGCGCCCGAGTTGGCCGACGGTGTAGGTCGATTCGTCAGCCTCTTCGCTGCGTCCGTGTCCACGAAGGTCCCACAGGACCACGCGGTAACCGGCGGCACGCAGCACCCGGCGTTGGAAAACCCAGAGAGTGAGATTGTGCGTGTACCCATGGCACAGCACGACCGTAGGTTTGTTCGCGTGCCCGGTGGACTCGTCGACCTCGACGTGCAACGGGACACCGTCTTCGGAGATGACCACCTGCTCGATGTCGGGTGTATCGACGTAGTCACCCTCGGTGCCCAGCGAGATCGCGGTCTGCCGGGCCCGCCAGAGCCGGTCCACCGTGATACCGGCCGCTGTCGCTGCCGCCGCACCGACCAACCCGGCTCCGATCGCGAGGATCGACCGCGTGGCGCCCACTACATGTCTCCTTCGTAGATCCGCGGCAGTCTGCTGCTCATCCGGGTCACGATCTCGTAGGAGATTGTGTCGGTCGCGTCGGCCCAGTCCTGCGCGGTGGGTTCGCCACCGTCGCCGGGACCGAACAGGACGACGCGATCACCGGCCTGCACCTGCTGGTCACCGACATCCACCACGAACTGGTCCATGCATACCCGTCCGCTGACCGTATGCCGCACGCCTGCGACCTGCACCGGCCCCACATTCGAGGCAGCGCGTGGCACGCCGTCGGCATACCCTGCGGGCACGTCGACGACCGTCGTTTCTTTCTCCGGCACGTAGGTGTGCCCGTAACTGACGCCTTGACCCGCCGGAATTCGTTTGGTAACAGTGATATTCGCGGAGGCGGTCATTGCCGGGCGTAGCCCGAACGATGCCGGGTCACCGAGCTGCGGGACGGGGCTGAGGCCGTACACCGCAAGCCCCGGGCGCACCATGTCCCAGGCTGCGCTGGGCCGAGTGAGCGTCGCCGCGGAGTTGGACATGTGGCGCACCTCGATCGGGAAGCCGGCCCGCTCCACGTCGCGTACGGCGTCCGCGAATTTCTCCTGCTGAGCGCGCACTGTCGGATGATCGGGAGAATCGGCAAACGCGAAATGCGTGAACACACCGACCACCTCGATGACGCCTTCGGCGCTGAGCGGCTGCGCAGCCTGGATCAGCCGCGGCCAATCCGCTCCGTACGCACCATTACGGGCCAACCCGGTGTCCACCTTCAGTTGAACCCTCGCGGGGCGACCGATCCGACGGGCAGCAGCAGCCAGTTCGGTGAGCTCCCACTCGGCCGGCACGCCGAAGTCGATGTCACGTTCGAGTCCCGGGGTGAAGTCGAGACCGGGGGCATGCAGCCAGGACAGCACCCGAGTCTCGATCCCAGCGTCACGCAGGGCAATGGCCTCAGCAAGCTGCGCGACTCCCAACCAGGTCGCACCGCCGTGCACGGCGGCCTGGGCGCTGGGCACCAGACCGTGCCCGTAGGCATCACCCTTGACCACCGCCATCACCTCGGCGGCACCGGCGAGTTCCTTCAACCGGATGACGTTGTCGCGGATGGCAGTCAGATCAATGGTCAACCGGGCCGGCGCGCCGGCGGGCAGATCCGTGTCGTGGAAGCTCATAGCCGCTCCAGTTTGGCATCCGGGCCAAGGGTTCGCGCGCGGCGAGTCCGCGAGTGCGGCTGCCGGACGCGGCCGCCACCACTTTCGTGGTGGATGTGTGCGCGATCGACACGGCCATCCAGGGACCGGCCCAGGGTGGCGTCGAGGAACCCTGCACGCACCGCACGAGCGCTCTGCCCTCGGCAATATGACTAGCCGCGACCGCTACCCAGGCCGAGGACCATCGCGATACCGAGGGCGCTGCGCGGGTCATAACCGGTGCGCCACAGCCCGCCGTGCACGGATCGGACGGCTTCCTCACCCCACGCGGTGTCCTGCGGTGCCGGCTCGGCGTACAGGTCATGCACCAGGAGTGCGGCCATCAGGGTGGCGCTGGTGGACGGCGCGAAGACATGGATCCCGAAGCGGTGCGCTCCGGCGTACGCGGCCGCGAGGAGCCGGTTCTTCAGGACCGAACGGGTGCGGGTCGGCGGCGCGACGTTCATCGACACGAGGACCCCGTCTGCACGTGCTGCGGTCGCGCGCCAGCGGTGCACCCTCTTTGCGAGCAGATAGTTCGGCCCCTGCTGCAGCACAATGCTGTCGTTGATTCCGGGGTTCTCCCCCGGTGCGTAGTTGCGTTGCAGCAGGCGCCCCCGCGATGCGGCGCGCGCGACCGGGCGCAACCTGCGTAACGCGGTACGTCGCTCGTATTCCGATGTCGCCGCGTCCACGGCGGCGCCCGGTACCGCGAAGCTGTCGGTCGGGGTGGCCAGCCATCCCATCGACAGATCGCCCCTGGTCTGCTGCAGGTGGGCGGTCAGCGCGTCGGCCGCCGCAGACAGGCGCAGATTGACCACCCCGTCGGCATACAGATAGTTGCCGAGCACCAGATGCCCGTCCTGCTCGGCGATCCAACGGGTCACCTCCGGCAGATCGTGCAGCAGATCAGCCCCGGTGCTGCCTGAATCTGCGGTGCTGACCGGGTACGTCAGGGTGCCCGCCGATTCGGACGCGAGGCTCAGCACGTCGCGCCACACCCCAGGTCGGGGTAGGTCGACGGCGACCACGTGCCCGCCCCACCGCAGAATCGAGCGCAACGGGCCCATCTCGGAGCTGGCGCCGAGCGCGACGAGCGATCTACCGGGCATCGAAAGCCACTCCGGGTGGTCGATCACCCGCGCGATGGCCTGTTGCGCACCGGGCTCCAATACCCCGTTGACCGCCCACGTGTCGAGCTGATCACGTAACTCCTGCCCGCGCAGTCGACGGCCCTCGTACGGCAGTGTCAGCTCCGTCTCGGCGGCAGCCGCACCGCGGACGGTCTGCGACGTCAGCGCCGCATCGGACGGCGCCGGTACCGGTGCATCGAGCAGCGTTCCGAGACTCCGGCGGTCGCTACCGCGCTCGGCGACCATGCGGTGATGCACCGACGTGAGGCCGTCGCGGGCAATGGACGCCGCGGCCGCAGGGTCAGCGACCTCGGCCTCGATCAGTCGTTTGAAATGGGTGAGATAGCCGCTGCGCCAGTTCGTCTCACGCTCCACGGCTGCCGCGCCGACGGGATCGGCAGTTCGCAGGGCGTCACCGACGACTGCCCGACCGAAGGCAGAGCTACTGCGGGTCCCGTCGACCTGCGGCAGGTCGATCCGTAGGTCGGTGTTCATCCGTCCAGCGAACCAGACCGCGACGCGTCATCGGAAATATCGACCTGTGCCAGCTGGGTGGTTCGGGCTGTTCTCAGCAGATAGGCCACGGTTGCCCCCACCTCGTGCGCGATGTCCAGCGCGCGCAGCGGGCCGTCCGGGTTCGCCCGATCCCCCGCGACCCCGTGCACGAGTGCCGCGAGGCTCCCGGCGTCCAATGGCGGCAGACCAGCGGCGAGCAACATGCCGGCGAGCCCGGCGAGCACGTCTCCAGACCCGGCGGTCGCGAGCCAGCTCGGAGCGTCACTCTGGCTGCGGATGGGCAGCCCCGCACCCGCCGGTGGCACGACAATCGTGGTGCTGCCTTTGAGGAGCACTGTGACCCCGAGGTGATCGGCAACGAGTTGCGCGATCTGTACCGGAGCTCGGCGCACCGCGTCGTCCGCGAGTTCGCCGTCATCGCCCAGGTGGCCCGTCGGCCTCAGGTGCAGGCGGCGCGCGAGCCTCAGCAACTCCCCGGCGTGCGGCGTGAGCAGCGTCGGCGCGCTGCGTGGAGCCTCGAGCAGGTCCAGGCCGCCCGCGTCCAGCAGCACGGGAAGGTCAGATGCAATGGCCTCACGTGCGGTGTCCAGCTGCTCCTGCGACGCGTCATTCGGCTCCATCCCGGACCCGATGGACCATGCCTGCACCCGGCCGACACCGAAGACCGCTTCGGGTACCAGCTGGCGCAGCAGCCCGGTGGGAGCATCGGGCCCGATGTACCGCACCATCCCGGCCCCCGCCGTGACTGCTGCGGTGACCGCCATCACGGCAGCGCCCGTGTAATGCTCCCCGCCGGCAATGATGCCCAGGACACCCCTGGAGTACTTGTCGTCGTCGCGGCCTGGGACAGGCCACAGTTCGGCGCCGTCCTGGTGGGTCAACCGCTCGACAACCGGCGCGACCGGCTCGGTGAGCCCGATATCGATGACGGTGAGCACACCGCACGCCGCCTGAGTCGCAGGGAGCAGGTGCACGGGCTTGAGCATCCCGAACGTGACGGTTTCGTCCGCGGCGAACCGATCGGAATCGACCAGCCCGGCGGGATCGCACCCGGACGGCAGGTCCACGGCCAGGACGTAGGCACCGGCCGCGCACCGTTCCCGGAGCCCGACCAGGTGCGCCGGAAGTCCGGGCCGACCACCGATGCCGAAAATCCCGTCGATGACCAGATCGGCGTCCGTGAGCGCGTCGCGAACGTCATCGGAAATACCCCCACCGCTCCACTGCAGATCGATGGCACCCGCTGATACGGCCGCGTCCAGCCCACCTTGGTGCACGCTGGTCGCGGTCCGCACCACCGCGACGTTGTGCCCTGCGGACGCGAGGTGTGCTGCGGCGTAGAGCGCATCACCGCCGTTGTTTCCGGCACCGACGAGCACCGCTACCCGCACGCCGTCGCCCAACCGCAAACCGGCGACCTGCGCGAGCCCGGCGGCAGCGAGCGCCATCAGCTCTCCGTCGGCCTGGTCGTGCATGGCCGCCTCCTCGGCAGTCCGAACGTCATCCACTGAATAGGCACGCATCATGCCTGCATCCTCTCGCGTTCACGGGCTCTCACCGATCGGGCGCGTCTCGCAGCGGCGATCCTGCTGCAATCAGCGTCGCGATCGCAAAGACGACGACTACTGCGAGGAACGCAGGCCGGTAGCCGACCGCCCCGACAGCCACACCGGCCAGTACCGCGCCCAGGGCGCCCATGGTGCGGTTGACCGAGCGTCTGCTGGCGTTGACCCGGCCGAGCAGTTCGTCCGGGGTGAGGGACTGCCAGTAACCCATCTCGTTGGAGTTCTCGATGCCGGCGGCCAGACCCAGCAGACCCAGCGCGAGGAACAGCAGCGCGTCGCCGGCACCGGTCGCCGGGGAGACCGCAACCAGAATCCACGCGAACGGGTATGCGGCGCGGGCCAGGATGATGGCACGTCCTGACCCGATCCGGGCGCCGATTCGGGCCGCGGTCGATGCGCCGATCAGGCTGGCGAGCCCGAACACCGTGAACAACAGACCGAACGTCACCGCAGTGAATCCACGCGAGCGCAACGCGAGCAGGGACAGCGCTGTCATCGCAGCACCGTTGGCGAGGAACCACACATGTGTCGACACCGCGAGCGGGCCCAGGGCGCGGTGGCGGTAGGTCCATTGCAGCCCATCGCGGATCTCGGCGCGAAGGTTGCGGTCGCGGGCAACGGGTGCAGGTTCCTGCACCTGCAAGCCTGCATTCAGCGCGGCATCGAGCAGATAGCTGATCGCGTCGACCCCGATGGCCAACGGCGCTCCGAGCAGCCCCACGAGGCTGCCGCCGATTGCCGGTCCGAGCGTCTGCGCGGCGGCATCACTCTGATCGAGGCGCGCGTTGGCGACGACCAGCCCCGATCGTGGGACCAGGCGGGGAAGTAGCGACTGGGTCGCGGCGAACCCGAATACCGAGAAGGCACCGAAAAGAAGCAGTGCGGCGGCGAGCATCCAGATCTGCAGCGCGCCGGCCAGCCACAGGATCGGGATCAGACCCAGGCAGAGTGCACGCCCGATGCTCGCCCAGACGAGGATGGGTTTGCGACGCCACCGGTCGGTGTACACCCCCGCGATCAGCCCGAGCACGGCGTACGGCAGCAACTGCGCCGCATTCACGACGCCGACCTCGAAGGGTGAGGCACCGAGTGACTGGACCACCAGGACGGGCGTCGCGATGGCTGTCACGGCCGTGCCGAGCGAGCTGATGGCGGCCGCAGTCCAGTACCGGGCGAACAACGAGCGAGCAGTGGTGGAGTCCATTTCGGCCGTCACCGCCTCCTTGCGCACCTCACCCTGCCGGGCGATCAGCGGTGAACAACTGCAGTGGCATGTTGTAGTAGCGAGTCGTCCGACCAGCACGGGTCATGCCGATGCGCTCGGCGACGGACTGCGACGGGGTGTTGGCGACATTCGTGACGGCGACCACTTCGTTCAGGCCGGCCGCGAAGGCGTACTGCAGGAGGCGTGCAGCGGCTTCGGTCGCGTAACCGTGGCCCCATGCCTCGGGGTGGAAGTGCCAGCCGATCTCGGTGTCCCCCGACGCGGGCGGCGGGTCCTGATCGCTGGACGCGGGTATTGGCTTGAGGATCACCGCGCCGAGCGGGCGGTCATCCTGGCGGTCGTGGACAACCCACACTCCATGTATCCCATCGTCCAGCGCCCGCCAGCGGGCGATGGCCAGCTGCGCCTCGCTGCGCTGCGCCATCACCTTCGGGAACCGCCCGATGAACCGCTGGACTTCTGGACGGGAGTACAGGTCGAAAGCAAAATCGACATCGCCCTCAGACCATCCGCGAAGCAGTAGACGGCGGGTTTGCAGGGCGAGCACCAGCACATCGTGGCACGCCCGATGTGCGGAGACCGCCACAGCGATCAGCTGTTGCTGAGCACAGCAACTGGGCTGCCGGGGTCAACCCTGCTGGTGCAACGCGGCTTGGCGCCTGCGCGCGCTGCGCATGACGATGAAAACAGCGTTGCCGCTGGAAATGAAGATCAGGACGAACACCCAAATGATTGCGTCGGAAGAACGATCGAAGATGAAGATCAGCAAATGCCGACCATGCACACTGCAGATACCGCAGCAAAGCGGCGAAAGTCTCGAGTCTGCTGCGCCTTGTCGCCTGGCTGAGCACTCTCATCGACCACTACTACCCCCATCGTCAGGTTCCGGTACGACATCCTCGCTCGGCGCACAGGAAATGGCCGAAAATAGCACACTGGTAGATCGAAGACCTGGTTACGACCATCGGAAAACCACCACAACAACCAGCCTCTGTCTTGACCGGGACCCGTGACATCACTCGTCACCCGTCGAATGGACTTCTTGCTGTTGTCGGGGACCGCGGTGCGCAACCAACTGGGCCACGAGGTGACCGGCTCGTCCACGGCCCACACCTCGTTCTCGAATCCGGCCAGGGCGCGTGAGAATGTGGTTTCCCATGATCGATGAGTTCGCAAAAGCGCATCTGCATGAGGACCTGAGGTACCTGCGATCCGTACTGGTACACAAGATCGAGGGCTTGTCGGAGTACGACATACGCCGTCCGTTGACAGCGACCGGCACCAATCTGCTCGGCCTGATCAAACACGTAACCCTGTGGGAATCGCGATACTTCGCAGAAGTATTCGATCGACCGTTCCCCGAACCGTTGCCTGCGTGGGACGACTTCGACGCCAATCGGGCCAGCCTCTGGGTTACCGCAGATGAGACCCGCCACCAGATTCTCGAACGGTACGAGCGGGCAGCACGGCACTCGGATTCGACGATCGAAGCGCTGAGCATTGACGCGGCCGGCATTGTGCCCTGGTGGCCGGGGCCGCAGGTGATGCTGTTCAACGTGCTGGCGCACATGCTCACCGAAACTGCTCGGCACGTCGGCCACGCTGACATCCTTCGCGAACAGCTCGACGGAGCTGTCGGCGACGAAACATCACCACCGTCCAAAAATCCCATCGCGCTACAGCAACTTCGACAACGCATTGACGACGCCGCACGCAGCACTCAACCCGAGAGTTGAGCCGTCACAACGCTGGCCGGGAGGTACCCGACGCATGGCCCGCTATCAGACCCGTGCCCACAGATGCCGACTTGTTCGTCGACGAAGCCGACACAGTGGACTACTGGGTTGCCTCTTATCGGGAGCAGATCGAGGCTTCTCGCGCTGTGGTGGCGTCCATGGAGTTAGACAGTCTGTGCGCGCGTACCGACATCATCGAATGCAACGTGCGATACGTCATGTTCCACATGATCCAAGAGACCGCACGCCACGCCGGGCACGCTGACATCATCCGCAAGAGCCGCAAGGGGCTCGCTCCCCAGCACTATTCACCCGTGTCGACGACGCCACGGGTCATGGTTCCTTGAACGCACGGGCCAGGAGCACTGCGAGAGCCAACCGTGGTGGGTCCAGGGCTGATTCAGATGCGTCCGGCGCAGCGAGCCGACCTCGAGGGTAAATGCAGAAATTGGGTTAAGCCCCGCCACGCGGTGGCGCCGGGTCGCCTGCCGGGCGAGCTGCTCGCGGCGGGCGGCCCCGATACTCGGCGCGGGCGGCACCCGGGGCGATGGCACCTGGACCACTGACCCGTCCGCCAACTTCATCCACACCATCACCATTCCCAAAAGGGTAGACAGCCCGGGGCCCGCCACGGTGGAGGTTCGCTACGTAACCACCGCACCAGCAGCCAGTTCCATCTCGAAACGGGATCCCGTTTTGCTCGCAGCTGGGCCGGGTCGTCGGACAGTCCCGCACGACCGCGTCAGAGCGCGGTGCCGTCGGAGTCTGCGGGGTTGTCGATCAAGGTGTCCTCGGTGACTACCGCCGGTTCGACCGGGAGCACCGGTCGGTTGGTACCGGCTGAGGGATGGTTGCGCAGCACGGTCGGTGCAAGGAATAAGACGGGCAGGATCAGGAACGCGGCAGCCAGGTTCAGACCGCTGAACCCGAAGGTGGACAGGACCAGCCCGGATGCGCCGGCCGCGCCGGCGGACACGATGTTCATCGCAGTGTCAGCCGTACCCTGCACCGCCGTACGGACGTTGGGGTCAACGGAGTCACCGAGCATGGTCGACCCGGACACGAGCGCGAAGGACCAGCCCAACCCGAGGAGGAACAGCCCGACGCTGATCCGGATGATCGAATGACCGGCCAACCCCGCGAAGGCGGCCGCAGCGATGAATACGCCCTGTCCGGCGAGTATTACCTGGAACCGTCCTATCCTGTCGGCCAGCCACCCCACGACCGGGGAAAACGCGTACATCCCCAGGACGTGTCCGCTAATGGTGAGACCTACCAGAGTGAGGGAGTCTCCCATCGAGGTCATCGCCACGGGAGTCATCGTCATCACCGCGCCCATGATGGTGTGCCCGAGGACGATGGCCACGAATGCGAACCGTGCATTGGGCGTCACTGCGATCAACCGAAACACCTCCCGCATGGGCACGGTGGCCGCAGGCTTCCGGCCGGATCTCAGCTCTGCTGCCGCTTCGTGACGGCGCGCCTCCAGCAGTGGGTCGGGCCGCAGTGCGATCCGTAACACTCCGGCAGCCAGTGCCAGGGCGACCGCTGAAATGACGAACGCCCCTCCTAGCTCCGGGATGCGCAACGCTCCCGCCACCACGGCGCCTGGCGCGGCCAGGTTGGGGCCGACGACCGCCCCGATGGTGGTGGCCCAGATGACGACCGACAGCGAACGGGCGCGGTGCATCGGCGGGGCGAGGTCTGCCGCTGCGTAACGGCTCTGCAGATTCGTCGCGCTTCCAGACCCGAACATCAGCATGCCCAGGATGAGGAGCACGACGCTGCTTGTGGTCGCCGAGACCACCAACACCACGGCCCCGACCGCCGATAACGCCCACCCCAAGCTCAGTGCATTGCGCCGTCCTGTTTTCATCGCCAGTAACGCCAACGGAAGCCCGAACGCGGCTGCGCCGAGAGTGGCAGCCGTGCGCGCGACACCGGCGTAGGACTCGGAGTGGGTCACCGACTCCGCCAGCAACGATCCGATCGAGGCTGCTGCGCCTACACCGACCCCGCCTACGATCTGGGAGCCAACCAGAGCCCGCATCGTGCGCCGTTGGATCGACGACACCGCTGCAGTGTTCTGCCACAGCTGCCCGCTACCGTCAGAAATCACCGTCGGTCGGCCCTTTCTTCCTTTCGGCCATTCCGGATCGTGCTAGAGGTTCGGTCCACCCCGCCCAGGCGGGCATCGAAGACCCGCACGAGGCGGACACCCCGCAGCATTGCTCACCATGCCGCCCAGCGCCTCACTGCCATCGCAGGACGCGTCACCCCGGTCGTTGTGCCAGGGCGGCGAAAGCAGTGAGAACTGCCGCCGTCAACCCCACGGCTGCCCGTGCCGGGTGCACCTGCCGTATCGCCCTGGCCGACGTTGCGGCGCCATAGCCAGTGACGTTGCCAAACTTGTCTCGCCGCTCATGCGCCACAGCATGACATTGACCATCTGGGCGGCTGGGAGACAGCGGCCGGATGACCAGATCGCCCCTTACCGACGTCGGGTGCCGCTATGCACCGAGTCCGCACCGAGTCCGCGCCGGGTCAACCCGGGGTACGTCCGCGCGGGTAGTTCTCGATGATCTCGTTGAATCGGTCGGAGTGCAGCACCGGCCCATGTCCGCAGTGAGCGACGTCGACGTCGAGGTCCTTCGACCGATGCATGCTGGCGATGTAGTCGCCGATGTCCGAGCTGCGCAGTTCATCCAGGAGTTGCTCGTCGGTGTCCAGGTCGTGGATGACATCGCCGCTGAACAGTGCGCGGTCAGTCGCGTCGTACAGCGCGATGCTGCCGGGACTGTGGCCAGTCAGGTGCAGGATCCTGAGGTGCCGGTCGCCGAGATCGATGATCTGGCCATCGGTCAGGTTGGCGCAGTCGCGTGCGGGCCGCAGTGTGTAGTCCTGCGGGCGGCACCCAGGGTGGGGTATCGATGTAAGCAACCAGTCCGGAACTGGATACGCGCCGCTGAGCCCGAGCCCGTCGACCAGTTCGCGACCACCCAGGGAGCTGCCACCGGATGGGTCGGTGATGTCTTCGAGAGGGTGGGCGTGGCACAGGTCGACGGCCGCGCGTAGCTGACCGCGGTCGCACACAGAGAAGCCGGATGCTGTCATCGCGGACCGCACGCGCGCCCAATGGCCCGCTCGACATTGAGGAGCAGACATAGTTGTTCAGGCCGGTCGTGGTGTGGCTGTGCAGCACCTCATTCGCGACCGTCACATCGCCGAACCCGAGATCCCGGGCATACGCCGCGACGAGCCGAGGTGCGATGACCGTTCCATCGCCCAACACCACATTGACCGGGTCTCCGATTTGCGCGCCTGCGGTCTACGCCACATCCGTGCTCAGCGCCGCTATGTCGGCGCCTGCGAGTCGACCGAGCGCGCCGCTGGCGACCTTGAGGTGCGGCAGGATCACCGAATTCGCGGTAGCTCAAGCTCGTCTGGCTGGTCACCACGGGGTTCACCGCGCGCACACCCGCCGCGCCGCAACGGATGCAACCGGCCTACTCACACGAGTGACCGGGACGGGATCCTAGGCGGTACGAACCCACCACCCTGGTCGGGGAGTCGCAGGTTCACCGGGCACGGTTCCTTAACTGACACGGTTGGACCGCTGCCAACTGAACCGTTCCATCGGTGACGTCACCCGGTTTGGGCCGGGCGAAGGAGACCTCACCCGGTCTCTGAATGACCGTGCATCATGGGACCAGTTGCCAGCTGAACAGCTGGACTCGAAGAAGAATCACCGCATGGAGTCATCAGGTCTCAGTGCCGTGTCGCGTATGAAGTGACGACATCCTGAGCCTGCTGCTCGAGGGAGTAGTCCCACGGGTCTTCATCTGGCCAGATAGCAGCACGGACAGGTGACGTGTTCGGATGCTCGATCCGTTGGAACGTCAGGACGGTGCGTGGGTACTCCCCTGAACCTTCTGCTCGGGTCGGCAACGGCTGATCGCGCAGGCCAGCTCGGTGGTGAACTCCTTGGTGAGCTCGTCGTCATCGCCGGCCCACTCATCCCTCAGGCGCAAAAGCAGGGGATGAAGCTGGGGGTCGGCCAGTTCTGCGGCGGCGCGAATCTCCAGCAAACAAATCATCTCGTCGTCAACGAAAGTCAGTCGGCGCTGTAGGTCCGTAGCCGCGCGGTGGTCACCGGCCTGGGCGAGGGCAAGAAGCGCCTCGCAGCGGGTGTCATCGTCAGCATCATCCAGCCGGGCAACCAGTGCGTCTTTCGCTGCTAGGCAGAACGCGTTCATCTGTCCCAGGCCACAGCAAGCCCAATCACGGACTTCGGTCTCCTCATCACGCCCCAGTGCTCCCACAGCCGTGGCGATGACCTCGGCGTGAGATGAGCTCCGCGGTCGAGGACATCTGCTCATCCTCCCGCAAATCGGTAGTGAGTCGAGGTACCTGACCGCCACACGGCGCCTCCTGTCCAGTCAACGATCGTTGACCGGAACAGGATCTTCAGTCGGGTGTGGACGCGATGTAGACGTTTTCTCGGCCGGGCCGGTCAGGGGCTTCGCGGACATCGCTCACGTAGAACCCCGCACGCTGCAGTGCCGTCCGGTTTTCTTGGTCGCTACGGAAGCGAAGCGTGGAGGTGGAGATGATCCGATCACCGCTGGGGAAGTCGTATTCGTGCCGAAACGTGATGAGTGGCAGTTCGATGTCTTCGACGATGGTGCGCTGGGTGACGTCCCCGATACCGTCGATCGTTCGAACGGTCGCGGCGGTGTCGGCAGCCCACCGTTCCCAGGCGCGGTCGCTGAGTTGGCGCGTTTCGTAGACGAAATGACCACCGGGAACCAAGCACGTGTGGACGGCCGCCAACGTTGCGCTCCACGAGTCGTCGGTCAAGAAGACCTGTGCCACGTTCCCGGTCATCACGACAAGATCGGCGCACACGGCCGGTAGCGTTGTGGCGTCGCCGAGGTGCCAGTCAATCTGCTCAGCACCGGGTTTGGCCCGCGCTACATCCAGCGAGGCTGCGGCCGGGTCGACGCCCGTCACATGCAAACCTTCGTTCGCCGCGAGGAGAGCGAAGGCTCCCGTGCCGCAGCCAACGTCCACGACGGAGGTGGCACGCAACTCTCGCGCGATGTGTAGGTAGTTCGTCAGGTCGCCCCGAGTGCTTTCAAACGCGTCGTAGAGCGGGGTAAGACGAGGGTCGGCAAAGATCGCATCCGGCACTACCCGAATGTATGGGCCGCTTCCCGATCCACCAACAGGTATTCATCACCCAACCGACGACTAGGACGTCTCCGTCGTATCGGCAGGGCAGGAAGTGTCGCGGGCGGCGGACGTTTCCACCGGATGAGCGGATGCGACTGCGAGCCAGGTGCCAGGAGGGCACCCGTCACCTAACTCAGGGCGGTCCTCCCGGCCGACGTCATCGCTGCGTGTGGCCGCATCGCGTACTGCTGTGGTGATCATTGCCTCGTAGCGTTGCGTGCTTCCTCACCGAACTGGTCGTGCGACCAGTTCGGTGAGGATCGAACTGATGTCGGTTTGGGCGGTTTGGGTGAGGCGATATTTCGACATCAGCCCGCTGACTGGGCCGTTGCCGCTCGGAGGCCGAGTTGTCCGATGAAATCCTCGAGGCCATCATCATCAATTTCCTCGAACCGTCCCGCCGCGAGATCCGACCAGCCCTGGTCCGCTGCTCGGCGGAGAAGGGCAAACTTGACTGCCTCTTCGGCTTGTTCACGCTCCACGAGTCGAAGACCTTCGCGGAGCACCTCGCTGGCGTTTTGGTGTGTGTGCGAACACGGCAGCCGATTCCGATCGTCCTAAGCCGATCGCCCTACGGGATGCATCCGGACATGGCGTAATATTTCATAGCGAATTCCCCTGTCTCACAATTGCATTCGTGCCCGCAGCTCGATTCTTCAGCGAGCGGGATCGCTGCCCGGGACGGGCCCGTCTACCAGTTCGGTCGGAAGTCGGCAGTCCTCGACAGCCGGGACGACACAGATCGTGGACGTTTGGAATCTCGTATCGCGACGTTCATCTCTCTGGACTGTGCGACAGCACCAAGCCGTGGCGCTGGTCGGCGAAGCTGCGCGTCGCGGCCTTCGTCCCGGCGGGTAGGTTGCAGATCACGAGTTGCTCCACGATGTCCTCCGATATGAAGACGACGATGCTGGAATCGGGGCCTAGGCCTGATGTTTGCAAGACAATCGACTTGCGGAACGATGTCCACAGAGCGCGGTAGTTATGTTGTGCGGCCTATTTGTCCAAGCGGGGCTGCGCGCGAGGATGAGTTAATGGTGCCCAATAACTTGAACAACTTTTTCTTTGCCAGCGCAGGGGTCGCTGGGGCCCTGATCGGGCTGTTGTTTGTGGCAATCTCGGTCTCCCAGGATCGGCTGACCAATGCTGGAACTACCCAATCTCATCGGCTGCGGGGCGCCGCAGCGATGACTGCCTTCGGTAATGCCTTGACGGTATCCCTTTTTGCGCTGATCCCAGGACACAAGATTGGTTGGGCGACATTGGGTGCGGCAACCCTGGGGCTACTTTTCGTTGTCGCCTCGCTACTCGTTCTGATCCGAGCCCGATCCAAAAGTTGGCGTGACGTGCGGGAATGCCGTGTCACTTCTGGCCCTGGCCGGAGCGTTCACCTTCCAGCTGACATCAGGTATCCGCGTCGTCGCGCACCCTGAGGACGACGGCGCAGTGAATACCATCGCTGTACTGGTGATCGTGTGCTTCCTGATCGGTATCGATCGAGCCTGGGCACTGATCGGCGGGCCAACAGTCGGGGTCGGCGACGAACTGGCGGGACTACTCAAGGACACCGGTCACCAGACACAGACCGGGGGAAAACATTCCCAGGTGCCACCTGAATAAGCCGGGCAACGGCACGGCGAGTTCGTGGGTGAGGTGGGCTCAGACGAGTGAGTTGCCCGCCGTGCGGACGGCGTGCAGCAGTGCGTCGATGTTGCTGTCCTTATCGACGAATGCGGCGGCGCCGGCTTGTAAGGCTGCGCAACGAAGACTGCCCCAGATGCTCATGGCGACCACCACCTGTCCTGGTTGGTCAGCCAAAATTTTCAGTAGTTCCAGCCCTGTCTTCTCGTCGGGCAGCAGCACCTCCATCAGTACCACGCACGGGCCGGAATTCGCCGTGATGACCACTGCGGTTGCCGCGTCCCGCGCTTCGCCGATCACAAGTAGGTCGGGTTCGATATTGATGGTCTGGTGTAGTGCTGCCAGCACCCGGGGGTCGCGCTCAACGATCAGCACTCGGACAGGTCGAGCCTGCGCCCGCGGCAAGGGCGGGACCGGTGGCAGCCGGCCGGTGGGGGGCATCGGTGGGAAGGGCGAACAGGGCATGACTTACTGTGAGCGACCCCAGCGGCGCTGACAACGGCCAGTTGACCGATCGTGCCTGGCGTAATGACGTGTGCACCCTGACGCCCTCCAGGTCAGTGGCCGGTGTTTGGGGCACGACCATCTCGTACCGCCCACAGCGCGGCCTGAGTGCGCGAGACCAAACCCAGTTTGGCCAGGATCGCCGATACGTGGCTGCGGGCGGTGCGTTCGCTGATCACCAGGGTCTGCGCGATCTGCCGGTTGGACACCCCGTCGGCGATCAGCGCGAGCACTTCGCGTTCGCGGGGAGTCAGGGCCTCCTCGACCCGGCGGGGTTTACGCACCGAGTCCGCGAGCAGGCGGGCCACGCTGGGGTCCAGGTGCATCTGCCCGGCCAGCGCGGCCCGCAGGGCCTGGGCCACGTGGTCCGCGTCGGCGTCTTTGAGGAGGTAGCCTGCGGCCCCGGCTTCGAGGGCACCGCGAACGGTGGCCTCTTCGATGAAGCTGGTCATCACGACGACCTCGATGTCCGGCCACCGGGCCTTGATCTGACCGGTGGCGGTGATGCCGTCCATCACCGGCATCACCATGTCCATCAACACCACATCTGGCAGGTCACCGGTGGGCTCCAACACGGCGATCCGGTCCAGCGCCTGCTGCCCGTCACCGGCTTGTCCGATGACCTCTATGTCTTCGATCTGTTCCAAGTAAGCCGTGACACCCGCCCGTACGACGTGATGATCATCGACAAGGAACACCCGGATCGGGTCGCCCGCCTGGCTTGTCATGTGGATCCGTTGATGTGTGGCATGTTTCCTCAGTTCTGCCGGACCAACCGCCCCCGTCGACCGACAGTGGCGTAGCGGGCCGCGCCCCTTCCACCCTGCCACCACGACGCTTCATCTCCGTCATTGCGCCAAGGCCGGGCTGGACGATTGCTCCAGTCAGGTTGCGTCGTTGGGCCGATGCGCCGGCCGAGGGGCCCGCCCAAGACTGGAATCTCCGCGGTGCTACACCGCTCGCCGAACCATTTGCCCGAAGGACCACCTCATGACCGCTCTCGCCCGTTGGTGCTTCGAGCACCGTAAGAAAGTACTCGGCTTCTGGCTGCTGGCCCTGATCCTCGCAGTGTCAGCGAGCCAGATGCTGGGCAGCAACTTCAACTCGAACTTCAACCTGCCCAACACCGACTCCCAGTCCGCGGTCACCTTGCTGGCCAAGAACTTCCCGGCCGCCACCGGTGAAGGCGACCAGATCGTCATCCAGAGCACCCACGGCGCCGACATCCGCGCTGCATCGGTACAGACCGCCGTCACCACAGCACTGACCAAGGTCGCCGCAGTACCCGGGATCGCGTCGGTCACCAGCCCCTACTCAGCTGCGGGCGCGGCCCAGATCAGTCGCAACAAAACTGTTGCATTCGCCACGGTGACCTGGAACAGGCCCGGAGCCAAGGTCACCGACGCGGAGGCCAAGAAACTGATCACCGCCGCGGAATCAGCCGACAGCAGCTCAGTACACGTCTCACTCAGCGGCCAGTCGATCTCCAGCGAGGAGAGTTCCGGCCCCGGCTTGTCGATCCTCGTCGGTGTCGTCGCCGCGCTGCTCATTCTGCTCATTGTCTTCGGCGGTGCCCTGTTCGCCTCGTTGATGCCGTTGCTGACAGCCATCCTCGCGCTGATCATCGCCACCTCGGCGATTGCGCTGATGACACACGCCTTCGATGTCGCCAGCGTCTCCAGCGACCTGGCCGTGTTGATCGGTCTGGGCGTGGGCGTCGACTACGGACTGTTCATCATCAGCCGTCACCGCAGTGCAGTAAAGGCCGGCCTGTCCTACGCCGATGCGGCTGTCCAAGCGGTCAACACCTCCGGGCGCACCGTCCTGTTCGCCGGCCTGACCGTCTGTATCGCCCTGCTGGGCCAGTTCGCCCTCGGTGTCAGCTTCCTGTACGGACTCTCCGTCTCCTCCGCCATCGCGGTTGCGTTGACGATGGCCACCTCGTTGACGTTCCTGCCCGCGATGCTGGGCTTCCTGGGACCCAAGGTCCTCTCCCGTCGCGAACGGACCGCGCTGGCTGTCGGCGGCCCACCCACTGGCGACGCGAGCCGTTTCTGGTTGCGCTGGTCCAACCTCATGCGGGCCCGCAAGGCGCTCGTCGCTGTTGGCGCCCTGGGCGTCGTCGTGGTCATCGCACTCCCGATCTTCGGGCTGCGCCTCGGGTCCTCCGACGCCAGTACCGACCCGACCAGTTCCACCACCCACCAGGCCTACACCGCACTATCAAGCGGGTTCGGGCCCGGACTGACCGGACCCCTGGAACTGGCCGGGCAGGTCTCCACACCGCCTGACCGCGCCGCGTTCAACGCGCTCCTGACCGCCACCGCGCACACCCCCGGGGTCGCCGCAGTGACCCCGGCAATTCCCTCCCCCAACGGGAGAGTCGAACTGGCCACGGTCTACCCAACGACCAGCCCGCAAGACCAGCGGACGGTCACCCTGGTCAAAAACCTGCGTAATAACGTCATTCCCCTCGCTGAGTCCGATACCAGCCTGAGGGTCCACGTCGGCGGCGTCACCGCAACCGATATCGACTTCTCCAAAGTTCTGGGTCAAAAACTGCCACTTTTCATCGCGGTCGTGGTCCTACTCGCCTTCATCCTGTTGACAGCCGTTTTCCGCAGCCTGCTGATCCCGCTCGTGGCCTCGGTGATGAACCTGCTGTCCGTCGGTGCCGCCCTCGGAGCTCTGAACGCGGTGTTCAACTGGGGCTGGGGCGCCTCGCTCATCGGTCTGTCCGGCACAGGACCTATCGACGCCTTCATCCCGGTCCTGCTGTTCTCCGTGCTTTTCGGACTGTCGATGGACTACGAGGTCTACCTCGTGTCCCGCATCCAGGAGGAGTGGCAGCGCCTGCGCCGGCACAGTGCAGCGAGTGAAACGCACGCCGGTGCCTCCGCGTCCGAGCACAACCATCACGCGATTGTCCACGGACAGGCCAAAAGCGGCCGAATTATCCTCGCCGCCGCCGTCATCATGGTCCTGGTCTTCGGATCGTTCCTGCTCACGGGCTCACGGCTGCTGCAAGAGTTCGGATTCGGTCTCGGTTTCGCCGTCCTGATCGACGCGCTCGTCATCCGCAGCCTGCTGGTCCCAGCCCTGATGCACATCATCGGCGCCCGCAACTGGGACCTGCCCCGCTGGCTGGACCGGGTCCTGCCAGACCTGTCCATCGAGGCGCCCGAGGACTCTACCGACACACCAATGCGGCCGGAGTCCATCCCCGTGGGCTGATCAGCCCGGACGGCATCCGCGCGTCCAGCACGAGAGCCTGACCGGTTTTCTAGCCACAGGGGATGCGATCAGGGCCCGGTTCGGTGCACCACAACTGATCCGGGCCCTGACCTTGGCACCTGAGGAGGCAGCGGACGCCCCTGGCCGTAGACCGTTGTTCGCAGAGAGGTTCGCGGTAGTGCGATGGTGGGTGCCGTGAGTGCAGCGGGAAGTGACCCAGTGCAACGGGAGGCCGCAGCCAACCGGGAGTCGCTTTCTTCGGGACCCCTCGCGGATGCTGCTGCGTTGGGTCTGTCGACCTTGGCGCAAGTTCTGACCATGGCCGACAACGGCATCGGGGTCATCGACAGCGAGGCGCGCTGGGTCTATGCCAACCCGGCGGCGTGCCAGCTACTCGCTCACCCGTTCGGGCAGCTGCGCGGCCAGGATTTCATGGGCACTATTGAGGCCAGCGCTCACGCGAGTCTGCCAAGCGCGCTCACCGACCAGCGGGAGCACCCGGCCGAGCCGTTCACGTTCTCACTGCCTGCCGCCGATGGAAGCATCCGCGAGATTCGCTGTTCCACCTTCGCGATCGCCATCATGGAATTGCCCCATCGGGTGGTGATCTTCAACGACCTGACCGGTCCCGCTACCGCGGCCCGTACCGCGGTAGCCCTGGCCCAGACCGCTGCGCAGCTCGTGGGGGCGGGCACGACCGAGGAAATCCTCATTGGTCTGGCACGTCACGGCGTCGAGGGCACCAGGGCACTGGCGATCGGGACGGTCATCGTGGGTGATGACCTCAAGCTGGTGACAGCCGGCGGTTACGGATTCCCCGATCAGTTACAGAGCAGGCAAGCGTGGACCTCTGCCTCGATCACGTTCGATGACCTGCCCGGCTGGGATGCCTTGGCCGCCAGCGGCACGGTCGTAGTGCCCGATGCCCGGGACGGCTGGGAGGCGAGCGTGGTCCTGGCACCCTTTGCGGCCACCCTGGCTGCCCTGGACTGGCAGGGGGCGGTGTATGTGCCCATGTCCTGGGGAAACCAGCTGATCGGCAACTTCGGGGTGTACCTGCCATCGGGCCTGCTGGCTCCCAGCGAGGAAGAGCTTGCGTTCTACACCGCCCTTGCTGACCAATCAGCGGTCGCGGTCACCAACGCGCGGTTGGCGGCGTCAGTGGAGCGGACCCGGCTAGCTCGTGAACTGCACGACTCGGTCAGCCAGGCCCTGTTCTCGATGACCATGCACGCTCGTGCCGCGCAACTGTCAATGATCAAAGCCGGTCTTGACGAGCACACCCCGACGGCACGCGCGATCGCCCAACTGGTCGACCTCACCGCGGGGGCGATGGCCGAAATGCGTGCACTCATCTTCGAGCTACGCCCTGAAGCCCTCTTGGAGGAAGGCCTCATCGGTGCTTTACGAAAGCAAGCTGCAGCGCTGACCGCCCGCGAGCAGGTGAAAATCACCGTGCAGGGCCCCGAGCAGCGCCTGGAACTGCCAGCGAACGTTGAAGAACACCTGTACCGCATCGTGTCCGAAGCCCTGCACAACCTGGTCAAACACGCGGAAGCCGACGAAGCCACCGTGCGCGTTCACGCGGCGGCAGGCACCATCAACGTCGTGATCAGCGACAACGGAGTGGGTTTCGACCCGCAGGTCGAGCATGCCGGCCACCTGGGCCTTGCCAACATGAGCGAGCGAGCTGCGGTGATCGGCGCCAACCTGAGGATCACCAGTGCACCAACGGCCGGAACCACCGTGACCCTCTCTCTGCCCTACACCCCAGGACGCCCAGCAACATCCCCCACAGCTACGTCGTAGGCGTGCGCTACTGAGAAGCCTCGGCTTCCTTGGATGTCGAAGGCCATGGCGCCCAGGCTGTCTGTGTCATTCGGCCCAGATGAAGTGCAGCCATTCAGACGATGTTCCGGGCCCGGTTCCCGCCCAGGATTGAGGGGTACCAACCACCCGCCAATCATTGGAGCAGACCATGTGGCCAGCCCTCATCGTCGATGCCGTCGTTCTCGTCGCCGTCCTGCAGTCAGACCTCGGCCGACATCG
>JALYUK010000113.1 GCA_030853805.1 Actinomycetota bacterium
GTGGTGCCCTTGTTGGGTGGGTTCAACGCGCCGATCGCGGCGAACCCGACCAGGGCGATCACCGCGCCCCCGCCCCACGTTTTCTTCTTCACCCGCACTCCCCTAGCCGTGTCAGTTGTTGTGGTCCCCGGTGTCCCCCGTCAGGGCCCATCTTCTCCCGGGCAAAACCGGGTGGAACACCGGGCCCGGCGGGCAGACTGCACCAGATGAGCGACCAGGACCGCGACCAGATCGACAGCGCCGAGGTCCATTATGGCGAGGTCGACGAGGTTGATTGTGATGTGGTGGAGGGGGAGGAAACCGGCGGTGGTGTTCCTGGTGGGTGGCCACCGGGGGCGATTGCGGATTGGTTACCCACGGGCGACGCGCGGACTCTGGAGGGGGTGTTGCGGGTCCTGGGTCATCACCGCTCGATCAGCGTGTTGGGTGTGGCTGGTCACCAAGGCCCCGTCACGTTGGCGCGGGTATGTGAACTGGCCCAACTGGACGCATCGATCGCGCGTCCTCGTCTGTTGGAACTGAGCCGGGTCGGGTTGCTGATCTATCACCGCCGATCCGGGCCACAGGTGGCGACCTGGGAGTTAAACCACGACGCGATGATCCGCCTGGGGGCCTACTTCATCCGCCCCCGACCCCTACCACCGGGCACGCACGACCAACCCCCCGTTTCACCGCAAACCAAACGCCCGGTTCCTGACCGTAGGACGAAGATCTCTCGCCCGCACGGGGTCTGACGATGATTGGTCAAGGATCTGGCGTTAAGTGAGTGCGAACGGTATTGAGGTGCGAATCTCGGTTACGAACCTTCTCGACGGCCCGGTGCTCCCGAAGGTGGCCCACACCGCAAAGTGGCTGGTGAGTGGTAAATCTTTTTCTAGCTGCACAACAGGGTTGTTAGCTACCGGCCTTGGTTTGGGCGATGTACCACTTTCCGGACACGCGCTTCATAGGTGTTGCCGCGCTGATGTTCCCGTTCATGGCCTGACCCCATGCCTGGTCAAAGGGGGTGGTCTGATTGGGCATCCCCGATGTCGGGTCGGAGACCGTGTGGCAGGTGCTGTTGATACAGATCGTGCCGGTGACAGCGACCAGCGCCTCGTCACCGGAGGTGACGACCTGGTGCACCTTAAGATCTTTCCCGGAATATGCGCCTAGGCCCGCCGCTGTGGCACATTCCGCCTGATATGCCGGTTCACCGTACTGGCAAGCAGTTTTCAAGTCGCTTTTGCTGTAAGCAGCCAGATACTTCGCTGCGACCTGGCCGGGCCCACTGGAGTTCGATGACGAACACCCCGACAACCCGGCAACCGCGACCATCAACGCTCCGCCGAGGATCGGGCCTTTTCGCCTTGTCGCAAGGCAAGTCGTTCTTCTGAACTTCATAGCCTCACGGTAATACTGCCCCAGGACGAGTCCTCGTGATTCCAGTGGAGCCACCCTCAACCTGGGGTCCCATAGACCACGTAATTCCAGTGGAATCATCGCAGCGACGGGCCGTTTTTTTGGTGCTGGTGGCGGTGGTCGTCGTGACGGGTCCTGCCGGGTCGTGCGTTGAGTTTTTCTAGCGCGGCTTGTACTTTCGCTCTCCCTTCAGCGTTGCGTTGCTCTTGGGTGACCGGGCTGCTTGTGCCAGCGATAACTGGTGTGGGCGCATCGGTGGCGGATCGCTCTGAGTCGGTGTCAGGTGTGGTTTTTTTATCGGGTATGAGTTGCTCGGTGAGGTTTTTGACGCGGCCCCGTGCGGCGGTGAGGTCGTCTGTCCGGGGGAAGGTTAGCCCGAGCCCGGCCGCGGCTTGGTCTCGTTCACTGATGGTCCGTGCGTGCCGGTCGGCCATCCGGCCTGCGAGGGCTGGCAGGCTTGCGACGGCGTTTTCCAGGCGGGTGATGGTCCCGTACCCGGTGCTGGCGGTGGCTTCAGAGACCGGTAGTGCGATCTCGACGTGGTCGGGTAGGTCGCTCATCACGTACCTGGCGGTAATCGACCCGAGAGTGTTATGGACACGGATATCGAAATCGTGGCCTCCGATGGTGACCGCTGCCCGTGCTTCCGCGTCGCCCGCGCTACCACGTGCCCGCATCGCGATGTCGCTGGTGTGTTGCGCCACCGAAGCGGCAGCGTCGGTGCGTGCGCTGTAGTGCCCGTCGCGGGTGGTCGCGGTGAACTGGTCACCCTGGGTGCTGACCGAGCGGGAGGCCGCCTGCCGGACGAGCGGGATGTTCTGCTCCAGGACGGTGATGGAGGAGGTCATTCGGGCCACTTCACCGCGACGATAAGTTTGATCCCGCTGGTGCGCCCGGGAAAGGTTCTCCAGCTTCGCCAACGCCTGATCCGCGGTCGCCTTCTCCAGCAGGAGCGGGTTACCCGATGCCAACGCTTTGACCTCGTTGAATGACAGCGCCGCGTCACTACTGATGTCTTCGGCGTCGCGGGTGTCCAGGGTGCCGTTCATGACCTGGTCGATGAACTTGGCTTTACGTTCCACCGTCTGCCACATGTACCCGTCGAAGGAGCCTTCCACGACGTACCGCAACACCTGCACTTCGGGAACCTGGTTGCCCTGGCGCAGGATTCGTCCTTCGCGCTGCTCGACATCAGCGGGGCGCCACGGGCAATCCAGGTGATGCAACGCCACGGCGCGGGTTTGCATGTTGGTCCCCACGCCCATCTTCGCGGTCGACCCAATGAGCACGTCAACGCCCCCGGTGCGGCAGTCCGCGAAGAGCCGGTCTTTTTTGGCGTCGGTATTCGCGTCATGCACGAATGCGACCCGAGAGGGATCCATCCCGTGGCCGGCCAACTTCTCCCGCAGATCCTCGTAGGCGTTCCATTTCGTGGGGTTGGGTGTGCCCAGGTCACAGAACACGATCTGGAACCCTCCCCGGTTCGGGTGTGGTTGCCCCTCATCGGTCAGGAACTGATCCTGCTGGTGCTCGGTCCAAATGTGATGAATACGCGCTGCGGCGGCGTCGAGTTTGCCCATCGACAACAACGCATCGGAGTCGTCGCGGTCGACCAGGCGCAGATCGAGGGCGGCTTTTCGACCATCACCGCTGATCTTGAGCATGTTGTCCTCCTCGGGCCTGACCTGCCGTGCCCGGACCCTCTCAGCCCGCTCCCCCAGCTCGGACATGAACTGCGTCATCTCGTGGGTAGCGCCCACAACCACCGTCTCCGGGGAGCGTTGCCCATCCGCGCGCTGCGCCACGTCTGGAATGTTCAACGCCAACTGCGCCGAGGTCTTCACATCCGCGCTGACATGCCACATCCGCAGCAGCTCGGGCAGGTTGTTGAACCGCGCAAACCGCGTCTTCGGCCGGAAACCGCCACCCTCCGGCGCCATCTCCAACTCGGTGACCGATTCACCGAACGTCGCCGCCCACGCGTCGAAGTCGGTAATCCCCGCATCAGCCAGCAAGTCGGGGCGCAGATACTTCTGCATCACCCACGCCTCGGACATCGAGTTCGCGATCGGGGTCGCGGTCGCCCCGGTCAGCACCCGTGGCGAGCGGCCCGAGTTCAGCGCCCGCTCGCGCAGGTAGTCGATCTTCATGTCCAGGTCAGTCGCCCGCTGAGACCCGGCCCGCGCGACGCCCTCAATATTGGACGCCACAGTCAGGTTCTTGTACATATGCAACTCGTCGACCAACAGGTAGTCGATCCCGGTCTGCTCGAACGTGACACCCACATCACGTGCCCGGTCCAGCTTTTCCGTGAGATGGTCTTCCATTTTTTCCAGCGCGCGCTCCATCCGTTTCACTGTCATTCCCGACCCAGAATCGGCCTTCATCCGCTGCAACTGGCCCCGGAAAATGTCCAGTTCACGGTCCATATACGCGTGCTCGACTGCCGGTGAGACCGACAACGCCGCGAACGCGCCCTGGGTCATCACGATCCCGTCCCATGCCCCCGTCGCGGCCCGAGCGGCGAATTCACGCCGACCGTCCCCGCGCAGGTCCTCACTCCCAGCGGCCAGGACGTTGGCTTGGGGGTAGCGCTGCAACCATTCACGGGTGAACTGCTCCAACATGTGGTTGGGCACCACGATCGCGGGCTTGTTGACCAGGCCCAACCGGCCCAACTCCATCGCGCCCATCACCATCTCGGTCGTCTTACCCGCCCCGACCCCGTGATATAACCCCACCGAGGGTTCGCTGATGATCCGAGCGACCGCTGAGCGTTGGTGCTCGTGGGGTGTGAACGTGGCCGCCAGGCCCGGCAGGCTCAATCGGGCACCATCAGCGGTGTAATCGCGCAGCACCAACGAGTTGAACATCTCGTTGTACCGCGTCGTTAGGCGTGAGGCACGCTCCGGGTCGGCCCACAACCATTCCTCGAACCGGCCCTGCAACGCGCCAGCCTTCTCCTGCGCCGCTTCGGTCTCCACGGCGTTCACAATCCGGGCACCGGTATCGGGGTGCTCATCAGTGACCACGATCCGCTTCTGACACATCAACCGTTCGGTGATGGTGATCGCGTCCATGCGTGGGGTACCCCACTGAGAGGACGCAGCCTGCGTCGTTGTCGCGCCCCGCACTTTCCACATCGACCCACCACCGTGGACCACCGTCGCGGACCGGTCCCCCAACGTCTCCCGCAGGAACGCGGTCACATCCTGCGCGGGGACCCACACCGCGCCTAACCGGGCAGTGATCTCATCCGGGCCGATATCGGCGGGCAGGACTGCCCGCAACGCCTCCACGTTGACACCCACACCAGGATCGCCAGCCAAGACATCCTCAGCGACCTGCAGTGCGTGGCGCACATTGCCCGACAGGTATTGCGCGGCAGGAACCAAATCCCCACCCGATGCCGGGTCCGCGTAGACCAGCGTGCCCAACTGCTGGCGCGCCTGGTCCTCATCCACGCCAAGCAACGCCCCGATCCGGTCCAGGTCGACCCGGCCCGTGGCATCCATCACGATCGCCAACGCGTCCGCTGGTGAATCCGCCGAGGTCGGCACCACCCGCGCGGTAATCACCCGGCCCGCGAAGATCGCTGCCTTCGTTGCTGTCCCGGACCGTTCGTCGTAGTTCTCCAAGGAGCACACCACCGCCCGGTGCGGGTCCGAGCGGAACGTGCGCATCGCACCCGGGAACCGTCGCGACACGATCGGCTGCCCCGACTTGTCCAAGCGACTGGTCACGCTCACGGTGGCTTTGTTCACCGGCCCGAACCGGTCCACGTACGCCTCGTACTGGCTGTTCAGATCAGCGCGCAACCCCCGCAGACTTTCGCTGTCGTTCATGCTGGAGGCTTCCGCGTCCAACAACGCCACCGTCGCGTCCCGTAGCCCGACCAGGCCCCGCAACTGCCGGTCCTGAGAGGCCGGGACCGCCAACGGCACCCGCTGGTCGTTCTTGACCTGCTCCCACCGCGCCTGGTCAGTATTGAACGAAATATGACCCGTGAACGTGGACACGTCACCCGCGCGGGCGACTGGCTCGATCACGCCACCCGCGTCGATGACCGCTACCGACGGGTCTGGCGCGCTCAGCACCAACCCGGCGGCCACCCCATCGGCCACGACCTGCTCACACGCCTTACCGAACGCCACATCCATTGGTACGGCAGGGTCACGGCGAACCACCAACGTCTCTGAGCTGTACATCCCATGACCCAGGCTCATCGACCCCAACACCATGTCCGAGTGCTGACCCCACCACGTGTTCAACACGGTGGGCTGCGCTTGGCCATCACCGTCGAGCAGGTCCACAGTCGCGGTGTGTACCCACCCCTCGTCACCGGGTGCCTGACCGGGTGTCCGTTTACGCAGCACCACCAGGTCCGTCACTGCCTCTGTTCCGGCGACCGCACGGTGCGCCCCAGTCGGTAACCGGACCGCGCCCACCAGGTCCGCCCGATCGAACATCGCCTGCCGGGCCCGCTCATCCTGGGCGTCCATCGTGTACCGGCTCGTCAACACCGCGACCAGCCCGCCCGGGCGGACCAGATCCAACGATTTGACAATGAAGTGGTTATGCAACGTGAAGTGGCCCGCGTTGTGCGCGCGGTCATGCAACCGCACGCTCCCAAACGGGACATTACCCACGGCCGCGTCGAAGGTGTCATCCGCGAACGGCGACCGAGCGAACGACTCCGAGCGAATCGTGGCGCCAGGGTGCAGGCTCGTGGCAATCGCTGCCGTGGCAGGGTCCAACTCCACCCCTGTCATCGACACCCCAGACGGTGCCGCCCCCAGGAAAGCACCCGTCCCACACCCCGGCTCCAACACCTGCCCGCCGGTTAGCCCCAACCCGGTCACCGTCGACCAGATAGAGCGCGCGTACGCGTCATCGGTGTAGTGCGCGTTCAAGACCGTGCGGCGCGCCGCCCGGAATTCATCCGGGTCCAGCAACTCCTGCAACTGCGCCCGCTCCGGCGCGTACTGATCACTGTCCTCATCGAAAATTTTGGGCACCGCACCCCACGATGTCCACCTCGCCAACACCGCCCGGTCACCCTCAGTGACCTCCCGGCCAGTGTCCTGCACGTCCCGCACAACCCGGATCGCCGCCAAATTGGCCGCAATCCGCGCGTTCGCGCCGCCTACCCGGCGCGGTCTGATCTCACTGGAATCAGACCCTGATGACGTGCCTTGACCGCCGGTGATTCCGCTGGAATCACGCGGCCTCTGAACCCGTGGTGACTCGCTGATGCCAGTGGAATCATCCCGTTGCCCTGGCAGGTCGAAAAGACCACCGCTCAGCCGGTCGTCGAGTCCAGTTCCGCCCGTAACCACGTCCGGTACGCGGCCCGGAAGGTCTCTCGACTCACTGTCTCGTCCTCGTCCATCGCCCACAATGGGTGCGTCCGGTCGATCGGCATCCGGTCCGCGTCCATCCCTGGCGTCAACGCCCAGAACGTCGCCGGTTTCTCCCACTCCTCCTGCTCGGACAGGATCGGCTCCGGGTCCAGGAACACCATCTCCGCCAAGATCGGTTCCTCGGCCTGGGCCTGCAACGCGTTCAGCGTCCCGACCCGCGCCAAAAAGTCCATCCCCTTCATCGCGTCCGCGTTCGCCGCTTCCAACGCCGCGACGTGGGACAAGATCATCTCCTCGACCTGATCCCCCAGGCTCGAGAAGTAGCTCGCCGGGTCCCCCAGCAGGCTGTACCGGGCCGGTAACCACGTCTTCCAGTGGTCCATCGCCATCTGCCCGTACCGATTCATCGGCATCTGCCTCTCCACTTCCCCACAGATCGAACGTGAGCTGATCGTGTCCGGCATTTCGACGACGACGTCCAGCCACGCGCACCCCTTTGGTTGATCACCACGACGGCGCCATCGTGGACCAAGCCACCGACACCCATACCCCGATTCGCTCACACCTGACTTATTCGTGCAACCCATTGCGCTCAGCCCTTCCCTGTGACGCCGTCTCTGAGTTACTCATCGTGATCGTCCAGGCCGTTGTCACGCGGTCGTCGCGGGCGCGGGCCCTTGCTGAGCTTGGTCACGGGTGGCCACGGAACTCCACCATGATGTTGCTCTTCGAGGTGGCGCACATGCCGCCCCAGCGCATCGGTCACGAGTTGCGCCATCGACCACTCTGGGTCGACCTCCTGTAGCCCGGCAACGGCAGACCGGACACGATCCAATATTGCTTGCGGGATCTGGGTACTGAACCGCGCGTCTTCGCTCACGGCAGCTCCTCCAAACTAGGTACGCCAGCACGCATCTGCCTCCTTGAGCCGCTGTCCATCATCGCTCCCATATTACATGTATTAATGAATACATTAGCTTACGCAGCCAGAGTCGGCACTCCTGCAAGGGCCATCACCTCGCCGAGATCGACCAGGTAGCCCGCAACCTCGCGGCGCCCCGAGTGAGGTTGCGGGCGCGACCATGACCTGCTCCACCAAAGGAAAAACGACCTTGCTCGCGACCGCTGGAAAGAATGGTTGAGCACCGCGGCCGCAAGCCATGGTGCGCAGCCGTAGATGGCTGGGACCCATCGGCTTCACCTCGGCAGCAATATGTTGGTCAGTACTGCATGCACTAGTGCATGAAGTACTGTGGAAAACATTAGATGTAGTACCTTAAGCGTGAGTGCGGTGCGTATTAGATGCCGTAATGCGTGCACTCATCAACGCAACAAAATAAGTAGTACTGCAGTCACTAGTACGCAAACTGCAGCGAGCAACTGCATGTGCACTAGTGCATGCAGTACCGTAAAAAACATTAGATGTAGTACTTTAGGCGTGAGTGCAGTGCGTACTAGATGCCGTAATGCGTGCACTCATCAACGCAACAAAATAAGTCGTACTGCAGTCACTAGTAAGCAAACTGCAGCGAGCAACTGCATGTGCACTAGTGCATGCAGCACCGGCGCGCCTACGCCGTCTTCTGGTGCAAACAGCCGACCATAGGCGTGTGGCACCACAACAAGTCGCTTCTCCAGACGAGCTATCCCGCGTCCTCACTTTCGCCAACGGCAAAGGGGGAGTCGGCAAAACCACCTGCGCCGTCAACGTCGCAGGTCTTGCCGCCGCGGCTGGCTGGCGCACTCTGCTCATCGACCTAGACCCGCAAGGAAACGTTGGTCACGACCTCGGCTACGCCTGGGCAAACGCCGGCGACCACGGGCAACACCTTGTTGATGCGCTTGTCACCGGGCAGGCCTTGCAGCCAGTCCTGACGGATGTGCGACCCAACCTTGACGTCATCAGCGGGGGAGAAGCACTCGATGACCTCGAAGACGTCATGAGTGGCCGCGCCCGGCGTAATCAAACAACCCACGCCCTCCTCGCGGAAGCGCTGTCCGGTCTGGCCAGCAACTACGACCTCATCGTCATTGACACTCCACCGACCCGCCCCAGCCTCCTACACCTTGCCCTGTCCGCAACGCGGTGGATCATCGTCCCCACCCGCGCCGACAGATCAAGCATCGAAGGCCTACGCACATTGGCCGCCCAGATCGTCAGAGCACGCACCATCAACCCCCTGATTGGCGTGCTTGGTGCGGTGCTCTTTGACAGTGGAACGTCAGCCACTGTTGTACGACGAAACGCTATTACCGACATCGAAAACGCTCTTGACGGTGCGGCACCTATCTTCGATTCTGTGGTGCGACACTCTGAGTCAGCCGCCGTTGACTCCCGCGAACAAGGCATCCTCGCTCACGAACTTGCCGAGAAGGCGGACGCCGCCGAGCCTTACTGGAAAGCGCTACGCGAAGGGCGAACGCCAACCCGGGTTCCTGGCAGTGCACCCGCTCTTGCAGAGGACTATGTCCTGCTGACCCAAGAAGTACTGACCCGCATCGCGGCCCACGAAGAGCAGGAGGCAACCGCATGACCACCCGCCAGCCCCTAGCGCCCGTAATCGGACTCAAACGCACGAGCAGCCTGCCCCCGCCCCCGCCGCGGATTTCGCGCAACGCGCCCGAAGCAACTGAATCCATAGTTCAGGCCAGCACTACCGCACGCACTACCGCACGCACTGAATCGAGTGCTAATCAACAACGGGGTAGAGCACCACGCAGCACAGATGCGGACACGATCCGAGCCATCAGCCTGTCGCTGCCTCTCCCTTTGGTAAAGGCCCTCAAAGAGAGGGCTCGAGCAGAACGAATCGCCCACGCCGAAGTACTCATGGACGCGGTGGTCTCACAGCGGGCTGATCTCACCAAGCTGATCGAGAACACCAAGCCTCAAACCCAGGCCGACGCGCTGTTCACGCGACGCCCCCGGACGGGCGGGACCCCCACCTACGTGGCGCTATCCCTGCGCATGCTGTCTAGCAACGTGACCGCGCTCGACGAGCTCACCGAACGCCACAATGCCGACTCCAGATCCCAGTTCTGCGCAGCAGCACTGACCGGTTACC
>JALYUK010000117.1 GCA_030853805.1 Actinomycetota bacterium
CTGTTCGGGCAGCCGGAGACCAAGCAGTACCAAGTCGGTGAGACTGTCGCCGTTGTGCGGCAGTTCCTGGTCACCGACCCTGACGGTTACCTCCTTCGGTTCCAATCGACCTTGACTGGCTGACCCAGGATGGGCCGTCCGGCCCACCCGAGCAGCGCATTAAAACCTCACCCTCGACGGTCGAAGATCGCAGCGGCTTCTGATCTGATCGACCCACCCGAGTGGACGTTTTCCGCACGACAAGGCTTCGGCCAACTCGTTGCCGACGGTCACCGGAGCGCCGGTAGCGGATCGGGCTACGGGCGATCTGGTCGGCCGGTACCCAGGAGTTCCGAGACCCGCCTGCGGAGCAGCAGATATGTATCTGCCCCGCGACGGGGAGGCATTCCTGGGGTGCGGTCCACCCGCTTCGCGTCACCGAGTGTCTCGGCCGGCGAAAACTGTGTCCGGGTCAGGTCGATCTCTTGGCCTCCTGGCAACCGGTTCCAGTAGTGCACGCCATCGGTAGAACCATTGACCTGGACCTGGGCGACGAGGAGCTCGCCGCCGAGCAGGTCCTGGACCACCAGTGCAGTGGTGCCGCACTGTCCGCGAGAGCGGTCACCGCTCCGACCGGCTGCGACGTACTCGCTGGTGGCATGGCAGGTCGCTGCGCTCCACGAAGCTGTCACGGCGGCTACGACACGTTCGATGGAGGGTGTGTCCATCTGGTGAGTATGAGCCAGACCATCGGCGCAGCCCCAACCTGCAGCAGCTAGCGGTGACCCCGGGGCACGGTCATCGATAGCCGCCCGGGAGCACTCATGCTGACAAACACATCCCAGTCCGGTTACACCCTGGAGGCGGCCGGGCTTGACGTCGGCCTCGGCTGCAGCGCGGGTTGATCTGCCCACGACACTGATGGCGGCGATAGCAGTTGCGGCGACATCGCGAGGGTCGTAAATCACCCTCGAGCCATCGCCGAGCACACGCGCCGTACCAGCGTCCAAGGGCACTGCGGCCCAGGGTTTCGTCGTGATGCCGAACTCCACGATCAGCCCCGACGGCAGTAGCATTCGGCGTTCGGTCACCGGCCCCCACGCCTCACGACGGATCTCAGCCGCACCTGGAACCAGAGCATCCAGCCAAGCATCTTCAGCCAGTAGCGGGGTCACATCCGAAACCAGGAGTACGACGTCGATGTCGCTATCGACTCGCTCTGCACCGCGCGCATAAGAACCGACGAGGATGATGCTTTCAATGTCCTCTCGGGTAGGCGCCCACGACGCCAGCGCCGCGAGAACTGAATTGGCTTGCGCGCGGAACGCCTCAAGATCACGCATGGCACCCACCACACGTCCAAAGCTGCAGGCGTGTCAACCTCCGACCGGTCAGGGATCGGTGACCGGTCACTGACCGCTCGCAGATGGCCGCAATTCAGTCGCTGCGGTTCAGTTCGATCAGCACTCCTCGCGCCGCGGAATGAACGCGGCCCGCGAGACCGGCGAGGTACCGGTGATCACCCGTCGCCAAGTGTTGGGCGCCGCGCGGCGACACGCCGAGGGCAATCCCTGATACCTAGCTTCGCTTGGCCTAGCGTCTCTAGGCATGAGAGGCGACGCCCTGAAAGGGCACCTGGATCTACTGGTACTGGCGATCGTGGCCCCCGGACCTGTGCACGGCTACGCGGTGATCGATTCCCTGCGGGAGCGCAGCGGCGGTCTGTTCGATTTGCCGGAGGGAACCGTCTACCCGGTTCTGCACCGACTCGAGAAGGCCGGCCTGCTCTCCAGTGAATGGGCGATCGTGGGCGGAAGACGGCGACGTACCTACTGCCTGACCCACGAGGGCAGTAAGTCGTTGGTCGACATGCGGACGGGTTGGCAGCGGTTCGCAGACGCGATCGGCTCGACGTTGAAGGGTGCGCCGTGGCCGGCAACATCATGATCGCGGACTACCTTCACCTGCTGCGTCTGCGCCTGCAACGCTCCGCTGACCGTGAGGATCAGATCGCCGAAGTGCAGGACCACCTCAGGACAAGCGCCGACCTGCTCATCGAGCAGGGCGCCAGCCGGGAGGAGGCCGAAAGGCGATCCGTGGAACGGTTCGGAGACGCGCGGCTGATCGGCGCCGCCTTCAACTCCTCTAAAACCGGTGGGATAGCGGCGCCGAGTCGAGCCACCCGGGTTGCCGGGAACGCGGCGCTCTTCGCCGGATCGGCCTTCGCTGTCTGCGCGGTTGTCGAGGTGTATCTGGCGCTGAACAACTGGAACCGCCCACACCTTGATCTGCTCAGGTTGTCGCTGTTGGCGGTGGCCTACTGGTGCCTTCCGGTGGTGATGTACGGAGTACTGGCCCGCTCAGCAGCGGCGCGCAACGCCCGGGGCCTGCTCGGCGTGGTCGCCACTGTGGCCGCGGTGCTGGTCCTTTCGCCGTTGCCGTTGCTGTTCTACGCCACCTACAGATCGCCGGTGTTCAAGTTGTCGCATCCCGCCTCCCTTCTACTGCTGCTCGCCGTGTCACTGGCACTGAGAGCGTGGCATCACAACGGCCTGGGACGACCGCGGTGGTGCACCTGGCTGATCATCACCTCGCTCGCGGCCACCGCCGTGACCCCGTGGGTCGAACGATGGGCGCCCCCCGGACAAACGTTCCAATGGTTCCTGACCCTGAACACCGCGCCACAATTTGGTCTCGGCGTGGCTGTCGGCATGATCGGTTG
>JALYUK010000134.1 GCA_030853805.1 Actinomycetota bacterium
ACCTAGTCATCGCTAGCGGTGGCATCGAAGACCTGCACACCTTGACGGACCGCATCGAACAGGTATGGACCCGAGGCCAGCTCGCGATCCAAAAAGACCCACAAGCAGGTGTAAACAAAACCGCCGATTGATGGCCAATTGTTGATCACATATTGCATCCGCCACTCATAGACCAGGGCATCACGCGGAAGTTGAAGAGCCGTCAACCCCGCACCATGCCACCCGCCAGTACTTGACGTATCTCTACAAAAACGTCGTTACCGCGACGACCGATCTACCCGGCCGCACTACTCAAAGCCGCCGTCCACCCCGACCTTCACCCCACTCCCCCACCCCGGTTCAGATATCGCGCGCGTGACAACTTCCAGACCAGAGCAATAGTGGACCAGCGTTCCGGACCGGTTCCCGGACCTTATGGGAATTCCACAACTTCGGCTCTTTTGAGGTGCTCGCATCGCCGAAGATCGCCATCGTTACCGATCGGCCGGTCGCATCGCGGTTGTCATTTTCAGAAGTGATTTGCGCTGGTGTCAGGAGTGGTCTGTACCGGCGTGGTCCTGCGTTAAGACTGGTCAGCTTCGATGACGACGCCGCTAATCCAAACCGCTTCGTAGTTAAATACTTCCGCGCCCGACGGTGTGCCCGTCTCATGGGCGGCGCTCACCACCTCAAACTCCTCGATCGCTTCGTCGATCCGCCGGCGTAGCTGCTTTGCCTCGGCCTTGGTCAGCCGAAGCTGCGCGCGGCGGTGTCCCGCTGGCCAGGGTCTCCTCGTCACTGGGACTGGTGGCGGGGTGTCTAGGATCCGCATCACCCGGACAGCCAGGTTGCGCATCATGGTTCGGCCCAACCGTGCATCGGGCTGACCAGACATTCCGACACTCACGTTGGTCGCTCGCCAGGGGTGCTCTCGGCCGTCGGCGGTATCGACGCGCTCAATGAATCCGCGCTTGGCCAAATGCTGTAGGTGGTAGCTCGCCGCCGACGAAGTCAGACCGACAAGCTCGGCCGCTTGGGTAGCGGTCAGAACGTCGCCCGCCCACAGCTTCTCCAAGATTGCCAGGCGAACCGGGTGGCTGATCGCCCTCATACCTGCAAGGTCGCTGATCGTGCGATGCCCTGACGCCATCGGTCGATGGTAGCGGGCCAGCCCACATCAGAAGCATTCCCTTCTGATATTTTCGGAAGCATTCGCTTCCCATCTTCTGGCAATGTGCGAAAGGGCTCCGCATGAACCCCACGGGTCGCCCGCCTCTTCGCCATAACACCCAGTTCCAGCTGCTGTGGGTCGGCGCGGCTACCTCCAGCCTGGGTAGCGCGCTCACCGCGATCGCGATACCCCTGCTGCTGCTTCACCTGACGCACAGTCCTGCCACGGTTGGGGGTGTGGCCGCTTTGGCCACTGTGACGGGCCTGGTACTGACGATTCCTGCTGGGGTTTGGGTCGACCGATCCGATCGCCGCGTCATACTCCTTGGTAGTCAGACCCTCTCCTTCGTTAACTCCGCCGCCTTCACACTCGCCCTGCTGTTCGGGCACGCCAATTTGTCCAACTTCGTGGTGTTCGCCGTCATCAGCGGCGGCTGCAATTCGATCTTCGGTCCCGCTTTTGCGGTGGCGCTGCGCAATATCGTCCATCCCGCAGACCTTCGCCAGGCATTCGCTCAGGAGCAGGCTCGCAACTTCGCCGCGCAACTCATTGGACCCGCGATTGGCGGCGGGTTGTACGCGGTCGATGCGCGCCTGCCGTTCGTTCTCGACACCCTGACGTACCTCATCTCACTGATCTGTGCCGTTGCATGCCGAGTGCCCCGCCGCCCGGTAACTACCGGCCCAAACACGTCAAAGCCTCCCCGGCGGCACATGGTTCACGAGGCCCTCGAAGCCGCACGGTGGTTGTTCCGCCAACGCGGGCTACGCGAAATGGTGCTCATCATTACCGCGATGAACTTCCTCGGCGGCGCGTTCTCCATTCCGGTCATCGTGCATATCCGAAGCATGGGCGGCTCATCGAGTTTGACGGGCATTGTGCTGGCCGGACAGGGCGTTGGCGGTCTGATCGGTGCGTTGTGGGCAGCCAAACTCATCTCCCGAATACCACCGGGCAGGCTCGGCATCCTGGTCCCGACGATCTTTGGCTGCTGCATGATCATCGCGGCGGCGCCGATCGCCGTATGGTGGCCGGTCGTACCCATCGTGCTCTTCTGCATGTTCACGCCCGCGCTGAACGTTGCACTCAACGCGACGACTGCCGAGCTCGTGCCCATTGAGATGCTTGGTCGTTTGGGAGCACCGTTGAGCCTGACAGCCATCAGTCTTCGACCCGCAGGTCAGCTCTTGGGAGGCGTCGCCAGTGGCGCCATCGGAGGCGGCGCCACCATGGTGTGCGTTGGCGTGGGCCTGCTCGCCGCCGCTGGCATCGCCGCAACCAGCAAAACGCTACGTGCCTTCAACCCCGAACCTCCAAGCACCGAACTTGGCACTAACTGATCTCGTACGTGCCGAGGTGCCGGTGGGTGCCGAGCAAGGACCGACTCCCCGCCGCTGCTCGGATTCGAGCGGTCGTTGCGACAGGATGCTCGGCCTATCTCCGGTTCAGAACCTTCTGGCCGTCTGCTCGTAGGTCCCCGGTGGGTGACACGTGCCGGTAGAGGGTTTGGCGCGTGATGCCGAGTTCTTCGCAAAGGGCGGTGATGTTGGTGTCAAGCTGGCCCATTGATACTTGCGCGAGGCGGATTTTGGCGGGCGTCATCTTGAAGGGTGCACCGCCCATCCGGCCACGCGCGCGAGCGGAAGCAAGACCCGCTTTGGTTCGCTCAGAGATGAGCGCCCCCTCGTACTCGGCCAGCGCGGCGAAGATTCCGAAGACGAGTTTGCCGGACGCGGTGGTCGTGTCGATCGCGGCGCCTTGTCCAGTGAGGACCCGTAGCCCGATGCCGCGCTCGGTCAGGTCATGCACGATGTTCACCAGGTGACGTAGGTCGCGCCCGAGGCGGTCCAGTTTCCAGACCACGAGCA
>JALYUK010000141.1 GCA_030853805.1 Actinomycetota bacterium
CCTCGCGACCCAGTTCGGCGCCGGGACCACGGTCCTACGGGGACCGCTGGCCCGCTCCAGCCTCGAGCTCGCCGTCTTACCCAGCATGGCACCCCTGCAGCGCTACGCGTGGGTGGTGGACCATCTGCCGCGGCTGCCCGGGTCCGGCATCATCTACACCCTCACGGTCGCCGACGCCGAGCGGCTCACGCAGGCGCTGCGCACGCGGTACACCGACCGAGACGATCTCATCGTCGCGGCCTACACCGGCGCGCTGGAGGCCGGTGAGCGGGAGCGGCTGGAAGATGCCTTACGTGCAGGGCAGGTCAAGGCGCTGGTGGCGACCTCTGCACTCGGGATGGGTTACGACAAGCCGGATCTCGGTTTTGTGGTGCATGTGGGTGCGCCGCCTTCTCCGGTGTCCTACTACCAGCAGGTGGGTCGTGCGGGTCGCGCCATTGAGCACGCCCCGGTCGCATTGCTGCCATCGGCCGGTGACGAGTCGGTCTGGGAGTATTTCGCGACGGCGACGATCCCGCGCGAGCCGGACGTCCGCCAGCTGCTTGCGGCGTTGCGCGAGGCTTCCTCGCCTCGGTCCGTGCCCGCTTTGGAGGCGGAGACGGGCCTTCGACGCGGCAAGATCGAACTGTTGTTGAAACAGCTCGCCGTCGACGAGGTGGTCAGTCGTGGCACCGACGGGTGGAGCGCCACCGGCAAGGACTGGACCTTCGACGCAGCGCACTACGAGGGGGTCCTGGCCGGTCGTCGGCGGGAGGCCGACATCATGCGTTCCTACATCGCCGGCGAGCAGTGCCTGATGGCGCTGCTGCAGGAGTCGCTGGACGACCCGGCGGCGCAACCGTGCGGACGGTGTTCGGTGTGTACAGGGCGGCTGCCACAGGGATGGGTCGAGCAGGCGGAACCGGGCACCGTGCGGGATCTCGCCATGGTGCTGCGGGCGGACCAGCAACTGCTGGAGCCTCGGAAGATGTGGCCGGGTGGCGCCTTCGGAGCGCGGGGCCGGATCCCGCCGGCACTCGGCGCAGCAGTCGGCCGGGTGCTGGTGCATGCTGACGCAGCGGAGTGGGGCGACCTGATCGCCGGACCGCTACGCCACGACGCTGTTGCCCCGCCGGAGTTGCGGGACGCGGCCATCGCGGTCCTTTCCGGTTGGAAGGGTGACTGGTCGCGCCGTCCCGACGTCATCGTGGGTGCCCCGGTGGCTGGGCATCCTGAGCTGACCGCCTCACTCGCAACAGAGCTCGCCGCCGTGGGCCGGATGGAGTATCTGCACTGGAGCGTCCCGTGCCCCGACGTCAAGGACCTGACATCACCGGACGAAGCGGCGGCATGGCGAACAGCGTTCGCCGCAGGCCCGCCGCCGGCCGTCGACGGGCGCACCGTGCTGCTCGTCGTCGATGCCTCCCGGTCCGGCTGGGCCGTCACTGTCGCCGCGGCGACTCTGCGCGAGGCCGGCGCAGCCGCAGTACTGCCGCTCCTTATCCACCGCACCGTATGAGCCCCGGCTGACGGACAATGGGTTGGTGCGTACGACGGCCAGCATCCTGCATCTTGACCTGGATGCTTTCTTCGCAGCCGTCGAGCAGCGCGACAAGCCGTCGCTGCAGGGACGGCCGGTCTGCGTGGGCGGCACAGGATACCGAGGTGTCATCGCTACGGCGTCCTACGAGGCGCGTGCCTACGGCGCGCGATCCGCCATGCCCACCGCTGTCGCCCGGCGGTTGTGCCCGTCCGGCACCGCCTTCCTCGCACCGCGCTTCGCTGCCTACACCCGCTCCAGCGAGGCGGTGATGGCGCTGCTGCACGAGTTGTCACCCATCGTGCAGCAGGTGTCGGTCGACGAGGCGTACGTCGACCTGGCCGGCGCCGACATCGAGCTGACGCTCGACGCGGTGACGGGCCGGGTCCGCCGGTTGCTGGATGACATACCGGGCGCAACCGGCGGACTGACCGCCTCCGCCGGTGTGGCCTCGTCCAAGATGCTCGCGAAGATCGCGTCGGAGTTGGACAAGCCCGACGGGATGGTGGTGGTCGCGCCGGGGGATGAGTTGCGGGTGCTGGAACCACTGTCGGTGCGGGCGATCGGCGGGATCGGTCCCGCCACCGCCGCGCGGTTGCGGACCTTCGGGGTAGAGACGGTGGCCGACCTGCAGCGGATGAGTGAGCCGGATCTGGTCAGCATCTTCGGAGATGCGCATGGTCACGGGATCTTCGGACGTGCGCGGGCGCAGGACGACCGAACGGTCGATGTCGACCGGGAAGCGAAGAGTGTCTCGGCGGAGGAGACTTTCCAGGTCGATGTGACCGACGCGCGGGTGTTGGCTGCAGAGCTGGCAAAAATGGCCGAACGCATCACCGACCGGTTGAGGGCCAGTGGGGCCTTCGCCCGCACCGTGACGATCAAGGTGCGCCAGCACGATTTCACCACCTCGACGCGCTCGGCGACATTGCCGCACCCGACGGGGGAGTTGCCGGTGATCAGCACCACAGCCCAACGGTTGCTGGACGGTGTCGACGTCTCCGACGGATTGCGCCTCCTCGGCGTCGGTGTCTCCGGATTCACGACCCACGCCCAGGAACAGCTCGACTTCGGCACGGGAGATGATGCGGAGCCGGTCAGCGCAGCCGATGTTCACACCGCGGAGCAGCCGGTGGCCACGGCAATGCGCGGCGCTGCAGAATGGCGGACCGGGCACGACGTCCGGCACAGCGTGCACGGCGCGGGATGGGTGTGGGGCAGCGGCGCCGGACGCGTGACGGTGCGGTTCGAAGGACCGCGCACGCCGCCCGGACCGGTCAGAACCTTCGCGACCGACGATCCGGACCTGCACCCTTCAGCTCCTCCCTCGTGGTGAGTGCTGGCGCGCGCCGCGCACAACGCAATGCGCTCATCGGTGCGGTGCGAAGTTGCGCAGCCGCAGCGAATTGGAAATGACCAGCATCGAACTCATCGCCATCGCGGCCGCCGCGATGAGCGGGTTCAACAGACCTGCAGCCGCGACAGGGATCGCCGCCACGTTGTAGGCGAAGGCCCACACCAGGTTGCCGCGAATGGTGCGTTGCGTGCGACGGGCGAGTTGCACGGCGTCCACGACGACCCGTAGATCGTCCCGGACGAGGATGATGTCAGCCGACTTCATCGCGATGTCCGTTCCGCGGACCAGCGCCATCCCGAGGTCGGCAGTGGCGAGAGCGGCCGAGTCGTTGATGCCGTCACCGACCATCGCGACGCATCGACCTTCGGCTCGCAGTGCCTCGATGCGAGCGGCCTTGTCGTCCGGCAGCACCCGGGCATACACGTCCTGGATACCCAGCTGGCCGGCCACGACGGTCGCCGTCTGCAGTGAGTCGCCGGTCAGGAGCACGGTGTGTAAGCCGATCTCGTGCAGTGCCTGCACTGCGGGTGCTGCCGACGTCCGGACGGTATCGCTGATCGCGAGCACCGCGACGAGACGCCCGTCGACCGCCAGGAGCACCGCGCTGTTTCCCTCGCCGGCAGCCCGTGCAACGGCGAGTTGCGCCGGGCCGGTGAACGCCACCGCATGGCGTTCCAACAGGTCTGCTGTTCCGATGACGCAGCGCAGTCCGTCGATCGTGGCCACGGCTCCCGCACCGGGGAACGCTTCGAACAGTTCCGGGGGAGTGGGGCGTCCGACCATGGGTTCGGCGTAGCGCACCACCGCCGCAGCGATCGGGTGTTCCGAAGCCGATTCCAGCGCGGCGGCGTACCGCACGACATCCAACTGCGACATCTCGTCGAGCAGTTCGACCTGCTGGACCCGCATCCGGCCGGTGGTGAGGGTACCGGTCTTGTCGAAGACCACCGTGTCGATGCGACCGCTGGCCTCCAGTGCGTCGTGACCCTTGATGAGGATGCCCAGTTGTCCACCGCGCCCGATACCGACCATCAACGCGGTGGGTGTTGCCAGACCGAGGGCGCACGGACAGGCAATGATCAGGACTGCCACCCCGTTCGCGAGGGCGGCATCGGCTCCGGATCCGAACCACCAGCCGATGGCTACTCCCAGCGCGATCAGCATGACGACGGGTACGAAGTAGCCCGTCACCCTGTCCGCCAGCTTCTGGGCCCGTGACTTGCGCCGTTGGGCCTCCTGGGCGATCGCTGCCATCTGCGCGAGCCGGGTGCGCTGTCCCACGGCGGTCGCCTCGATGACCAGCCGGCCGGTCAGATTTGTCGTCCCACCGATGATCTGTTCGCCGTCGGCCACTTCTGAGGGCGTCGACTCGCCGGTCATCGCGCTGGTGTCGATGCTGCCGCCACCGGCCACCAGCACGCCGTCGGCTACCACCCGCTCACCGGGCAGGACCACGAACCGGTCGCCGGTCTGCAGCTGTTCGGTGGGGATGAGACGTTCGATTCCGTCTTTGAGGATGCGTGCTTGCTTGACCGCAAGGGAGGCAAGGGCCTGCATGACATCACCCACCTGGCCCCTGGCGCGGGTTTCGAAATACCGGCCGCCGAGCTGGAAGGTCACCATGCCCGCAGCGACGTCGAGGTAGATGGCGTCGGCGCCGGCGGGGGTCGATCCGAAGCCCAGCCAGTAGCCCGGTGTCGTTGACGGGTGCACCAGCAGGGCGTACAACGCCCACCCGAAGGACACCAGCGCACCCAGTGAGACCAGCGTGTCCATGCTGAGGACGCCGTGCTGCAACCCGCGCCACGTCGCCTTGTGGAACGGCCACGCCGCCCACGTCACGATCGGGATGGCCAGTAGCACGCACAACGCCTGCCACCCGTTGAATCGCAACCCTGGCACGAGCGCGAGCAGGATCGTCAGGTCGCACAGCGGAACGGTGAGCAGGGCCGATACCGCCAGCCGCCGACGAAGCCCGCTCAGGCGCATCTGTGAGGCCCGACGGGTCCACTCGTCGTCGTCCGGGTTGTGCAGGACCGCGGTGTAGCCCGCGCTCTCCACGGCGGCGATAGCGACTGCAGAATCGCCATCCCCCAGGCCGGTTACCACCACACGATCCGTGGCGAGATTGACCGAGGCATAGACACCCGGCAGCTTGTTCAACTTCTGCTCGACCCGGTTCGCGCATGCTGCGCAGGACATGCCGCCGACGTCCAGCTCCAGTCGGTCCTGCTCGACGTCCGGGTGCTGATCAACGGTCGTCATCGACTGGTCCCTTCGACGGTGCGCCCATCCGGGCGAGCATCTCGTTGTAGGCGTCGAACGATGAGTCGACGCCTGAGTCGAGGTGTCGGTCGACGCGCTTGGCCACCCGCGCATCTTGTCGCGACCACTGCATGACCAGGGCGATGATGATGATGACCAACGGGAACTCGCCTGCAGCCCATGCGATTCCGCCGCCGACGAACTGGTCGTGCGGCAGGTCCGTCATCCAC
Organism: Actinomycetota bacterium; assembly: GCA_030853805.1. GTDB lineage: Bacteria > Actinomycetota > Actinomycetes > Actinomycetales > Dermatophilaceae > Allobranchiibius. The sequence continues at coordinate 5,372 of JALYUK010000141.1, forward strand.
GGTTCGTTCAAAAAGGTGTAGAAGGACTTTGCGATCACGGTGTCGCGGGTCATGACGATGACCCCGAAGAAGGCGTGGAACGGCATGGCGGCCAGGATCAGCCCGAGTTTGCCGAGGTAGGGCACCGTCCGGGGTGGAGGGTCGACCCCGATCGTCAGCCCGTAGAACAGGTAACCGGCCAGGATGAAGTGTAGATAGGCCAGTTGATGGGCCCACTGGAAGCGCAGGGTGTCGGCGAAGAGGGGGCTGAAATAGAGCACATAGTAGGACAGGATGAAGACCGCGAAGACTTCGAGCGGGTTGTAGAGCCAGCTCAGGAAGCGCGACTTCAACAGCACGGTGAGCCATTCGTGCGGCCCCGCCGGCTCGCTCCGCGCGTGGCTCCTGGTGGCACGTAATGCCAGCGTTGTGGGCCCTCCCAGTACCATCAGCAGCGGACCGAGCATGTTCAGGCTCATGTGAAGTGCCATGTGCACGCTGAAGACGGCCCCGGCGTATCGGCCCAGTCCACTGGAGGTCGTCAGGACGACGACAACCCATCCGCAGATCC
>JALYUK010000143.1 GCA_030853805.1 Actinomycetota bacterium
GTCCTCATCCCCGTCGTACTCACCAATGGCTTTCAAATCGTCGGGGTTCAGCCATTTTGGCAAACCGTTCTCATCGGTGCATTCCTGATCCTCGCCGTGACCTTCGATCAAATCAAGAGAAAGCAACTCATCAGCGCGTAAGCGATCTTCACCACCCGATTTGCCTGCAGAACTGTCCATCACCGCACCCTCACCGCACCCACAGGAGCACCCATGTCCGCCACCACATCCCGATCAGTCCTCAACCGCGGGCTGATCGCCCTACCCGCTGCCGCCCTGCTCCTATCCCTGGGCGCCTGCTCATCGAGCGGCCCCTCCGCCTCGGCCACCGGAGCCACGGCGAGCGGGAGTAAGGCCAGCGGTGGCAAGACCCGCACGATCGCCTTCATCCCGGGCTGCACGTGCGACCCCTACTACTCCACCGAGACGGCCGGCTTCATCGCTGCTGCCAAGGCCGCTGGCGTCACGGCGCTCGTGCAAGGTGCAGCAGACTTCCAGGCTTCGACGCAGATCCCGGTCCTGCAGGCGATCATTCAGAAGAAACCCGATGCCATCATCATCGACCCCACCGACGCCACTGCTCTGGCCGCACCCATCAATGCCGCGGTCGCTGCAGGGATTCCAGTCATGACAACAGGCAACAACGTCAACACCAAGAAGATCTTCACTGCCATTGCCGCGAGCTCGATCGAGGGTGGCAAGGCCGGTGCTCAAAAGATCATCGACGCCAATCCCAAGGGGGGCGAGGTCGTTTTCGTCCATATCAAGCCCGGCATCAGCTCGATCGACGACCGTGAAAAGGGCTTCCGTGAGGTGATGAGCACGAATCCCAAATTCACCATCTTGAACAACCTCTACGCCGGCGCCGACTCGGCGACACAGGCGGCTGGTCTCGTAGCTCCGGTCATCGCCGCGCACCCCAAGCTCGTTGGTATCTTCGCCTCGAACGTGATCACCGCCAGCGGCACCGCGAACGCCGTAACTGGGGCGAATAAGAACGGCAAGATCACTGTCATCGGCTACGACGCCGGTCCGCAGGAAGTCACCGACCTCAAGGGGGGCGCGTTGACTGCGTTGATCTCTCAGGACCCGGCGAGGATCGGCAAGCTCGCCGTCGAAAACACGCTCAAATACCTCGATGGCGACAAGAAGATGCCAGCCGATCAGCCGATCAAACCCCTGGTGATCACGATGGCGAACCTCAGCACACCCGAGGCACAGTCTGCGATCTACAAATAACGCCTCCCACCGGGCCTACGGCGACATCACGAACCCACACGAGTTGAGAGAGTTGCGATGAGGGAACTGGAAGGAAAGGTCGCCGTGGTGACCGGCGGCACTAGCGGAATAGGCAAGGCTGCCGCCCATCTGCTCGCTGCGCGCGGCGCCCTGGTGACGGTCTGCGGTGTTCTGCCCGACGAGGTCGATTCCGCAGTGCGCGACCTCGCCGACGCAGGGCACCCGGTCCATGGTTACGTCGCCGACGTGACCGACGAAGACGCCATGGCCGCATTGATGGACGATATCGAGGCGCGCGAGGGCGGACTGCACATCCTGGTCGGAGCAGCGGGTATCCAGCGGTATGGAAGCGCGGTTGAGACGACCGCTTCAGAGTGGGACGAGGTGTTGGACATCAACGTAAAAGGCGCCTTCTTGGCCGTCAAGCACGCAGTGCCGCATATGCGTCGGCGCGGTGGCGGGTCTGTGGTGATCGTCTCGTCAGTTCAGGCCTTCGTCACCCAGACCGGTGTCGCGGCGTACACCGCTAGCAAGGGGGCACTGAACGCGTTGGCGCGTTCCGTGGCCGTCGACGAAGCCCGCTGGGGCATCCGTGTCAACACAGTCTGTCCAGGCTCGGTAGACACCCCGATGTTGCGGATGGCAGCCCGTAGGTTCTCTGACGGCACCGAATCAGGCGAGCAGCGTCTCGTCGATGCCTGGGGTACCGCGCACCCTCTTGGTCGCGTCGCGAGCCCGGAAGAGGTGGGCGAGGTGATCGCGTTCCTCGCCAGTGACCGAGCTAGTTTCGTCACCGGTGTCAGCGTGCCGGTCGACGGTGGCTTGCTGGCAACTGTTGCAGTGGCGTTGCCGGAATGAGCGCCGCCGAACTCCTGATGGAGCCCGGGGTGCGACTGAGCGATTTCCTCATTCGTGATGTCCGGGTCACCACCGTAGCGGTCCCTCTGGAAGCACCGCTACGTCATGCGGCCGGCGCTCACTGGGGACGTTTCGTTCGTACGATCGTCGAAATCGAAACCGAGGACGGCCTGGTCGGCCTCGGCGAGATGGGCGGTGGAGGTGAGTCAGCCGAGGCGGCCATTCTGGGAATCAAGCAGTACCTGATCGGACACAGTCCCTTCGACCTGGAAGCACTTCGCTTCAAGATCAGTAATCCCACCGCTTCGCTCTACAACAACCGACAACAGCTGCACGCGGCGATCGAATTCGCGTGTCTGGACCTCATCGGGCTCCGTCTTGATGTTCCGGTGCACGACCTCCTGGGCGGTCGGGTGCGCGAATCAGTGCCGTTCGCGAGTTACTTGTTCTACCGCTACCCCGACCACAAGACCGGTGGTGGGGAAGTCCGTACCGTCGAGCAGCTCCTGACCCAGGCGCGTGCTCTCAAGAGTGAGAATGGTTTTACCTCGCACAAACTGAAGGGTGGGGTATTCTCTCCACGATATGAGATCGAATGCTACAAGGCGCTGGCGGAAGAGTTTCCGGATGACAGTTTGCGCTATGATCCAAACTGCGCTCTCTCACTGCGAGAAAGTCTGTGGGTGGCGAACGAAATAAAGGATCTGAACAACGACTATCTTGAAGACCCCACCTGGGGGCTGAACGGAATGCGCCAGCTGCGCCGTCCTGGTCTTCTGCTGGCTACCAACACGATGGTGATCAATTTCGAACAACTCGCCGCAAATATTCTGGCACCTGCGATCGATGTAATCCTACTGGACACCACCTTCTGGGGGGGTATTCGCCCGTGCGTCAAGGCAGCTGGTGTTTGTGAGACCTTTCAGCAACCCATCGCGGTGCATTCCTCAGGGGAACTAGGAATCCAGTTGGCAACCATGCTGCACCTTGGCGCCGTTTTGCCTAATTTGACCTTCTCCGCCGATGCGCACTATCACCACCTCCGTGACGACATCATCGTCGGCGGCAAGCTGGAATATCGTGATGGCGCCATTTCGGTCCCGTCCGGGCCCGGCCTCGGCGTTCGCCTTGATCCGGACAAAGTCGCCGAGTACGCCGGGCGTTACCGTATCGAGGGTGGATATCCCTACGATCGCGACCCGGGGAGACCGGACTGGTATCCGTTGGTACCAAATACTGAATGGGCCGACGAAACGATTTCCCTTTCGCCGCGAACAGCTCCTTGATAAGTGTCCTGATGAGCTCTACCGTCTTTCAATTGGTCAAGGTATTAATTCCCTGGCTCACGATGATTCTGAAGGAGCCGTTGTGACTACTACGATGCGGGCCGCTCGTCGAGCGGTTTCAGATATACTCACTAAAAGCCCGATTGTCGCTGTGCTACGTGCAGCGGATGCCAGGGATTACGGCCGTGTCGTCGATGTACTCGTGGACAACGGGATCCACTCGATAGAGCTCACGCTGAGCACGCCGGGAACATTGGAATACCTTCCCGCACTATTGGCCCGCCTAGGCAGTGACGTCGAGATCGGTATAGGCACCGTCGTGAGTCGCGAACAGGCTCAGCGCGCTCTTGACTGCGGTGCGCACTTTCTGGTGACACCTATCATGGATCTCGACGTCATCGCTCTGGCGGTACAACGGGGCGTGCCGGTGTTTCCAGGGGGCCTCACGCCGACCGAGCTGCACGCCGCGTGGGAAGCGGGCGCCACTGCCGTCAAGATCTTTCCAGCCGAAACCGTCGGCCCCAAATACGGTTCTCACCTACGGGGACCTTTTCCAGAACTAGAATTCATTCCGTCCGGAGGTGTCGAACTCGATGACATCCAGTCGTGGCTGGGTGCAGGTGCGGTAGCCGTGAGCCTCGGCGGTCCGCTCGTAGGCGACTCCCTGCGGGGCGGTTCGATGGATGCATTGGCTCAGCGAGCTCAAAAGGTGGTTTGCCTGGTGGCGGATCTGCGGGCCGCCGGATGATCGGAAAGGTTACCGGCGCCGTCAGTGTCGTTACCATCGGCGAAACGATGGCGCTGATGAGCTCTGATACAGCCGGTCCCCTCCAACACAGCCGGGCGATGACCCTGGGCGTCGGCGGTTGCGAGAGCAACGTCGCGATCGCTTTAAGGCGCCTGGGCACCGATGTCACGTGGATCGGCAGGGTTGGCGACGATTCGCTGGGGGATCTGGTGCTGCGGGAAATCGCGGCCGAGGGTGTGCGCGTCATTGGCATCCGTGACCCAGGCGCTCCTACCGGTCTCATGATCAAGGAACGCCGCACCGCGAGGGAGACGAGGGTCTGGTATTACCGTCGTGGCAACGCGGGATCTCGGCTGTGCCCCGCTGATATCGACCCTCAACTCATTCGGTCAGCATCGCTA
>JALYUK010000152.1 GCA_030853805.1 Actinomycetota bacterium
CTAGTGGTCGTCGCGCGCACCTTCAAATGGCGTGGCCCACGCGTTAAGTAAAGCTCAACCCCGACCGCGCTACCTGCATCCAGTGGAATCCCGTGGTTCTTCGGCCTAGGTCAGCACGTCCGCCACATGTGATGAACGTCGAGCCTTCAGACGTCTCGTTCACCGATCGGTGAACGGGACGGGCGCCCGGCTGAAGCTGATCACTTCGGGTGGGTCTGGGGTAGCTCGCCTGGATGGTCATCGGATGGCTTCTTATTCCTCCCCCTGCCGGCACTTCAGTTTGTGCTTGACGTGCAGATTTCCGGCGATGAGATCACCGAACACGGCTCGTGGTGGAGAACAACCTGTGCACCTTGTCGGTGTGTACCCGGGTTGGTGTCCCGGCTCCAGCCGGCGAACGACACGATGTCCGCCTCAGTGATGGTGCGGCCCTGCGTATGGAAGACCTGCCCGCGGAAGAAGTCCTCGAAGAACCAGTCGGTCGGTGATCGAAGACTTGGTGTCATGCACTGAGCATCGCGGGGTGGCTGGCGTGTTACCCGCCGCCCGCAAGAGGGGATAGTCGCGTGGTGGGTATGTCGACGAGGCCCACAAAAGGTGCGCAGTGGATCAGTCCGGGCGGGGCTGCTGACGATTCTGCTTGATCTCGGAGCGCTCACGCTTTGCCTCCAGCCGGCGACGGTGCGAGCCGCGGGTGCGACGGGTAGGACGGCGGGTCGGCGAGGGCGCGACGGCGTCGCGAAGCAGTATGGCGAGACGCTCCCTTGCCGCGGTTCGATTGCGTCGCTGGGAGCGGTGCTCGGCGGCGCTGATCGTGAGCACCGTGCCGGACAGCCGGGTAACGAGTCGCTCGAGCGCGAGTTCCCGCTGAGCCTCGGTCAGCGCTGTCGTGGTTGCGATGTCGAACCTGAGTTGCACGCGTGAGTCTGCAGTGTTGACGCCTTGGCCACCAGGTCCGGACGCGTGCGAGAACTGCTCGAGAAGCTCGCCGGCTGGAATGGTCAATCCCCGGGGTGCACCCGGTCCCGGTGGTATCTGCAGGTCGTCCACATCGGCCAGTCTGACGGACAACGGCGACGTGGTCGCGTTCCTCAGCGAGTTAGCTCACGAACTCCTCCGGGTCCAACGACGGCCGGACCTTCCAAGTTTCACGCAGCCCTTGTGCAGCAGTTCCTGCACGCGTGGGCTGGTACTTCTGGTGGATGACCTCATGAGCTCATGCTCTGCCGCTTTGATGATCGCCTGCTCGGCACGCAAATCAGTGTTGCAAATCAGTGTTTCAGTCAGCCCGGTCAGCGATCCGCGATCGGTACTGCAGTTCCAGTTGGCTGTCTCATGTCGAGTTGCGGACGTTTGTATAGGAGGAACGACTCATCGCGTCTGGACTGTGCCGTGCTCTGGCGTGAATGCTGGACCGGTGATCTTTTAGCGGGGCTAGGTCGGAGTAGGCGGTTCGACCCTGGGCCAGTACTCATTCACGGTCTTGGTGAGCACGTCCCCGCGCAGCAGTCCCCGCATGCGACGACCGAGGTGGTGGGAGCTCGACGAGGTAAAATCGTCGCTGAAGTTGACCGACATTGATGAGCTAACCACGGCACCGGCTGCGTAGGTCAGGGTGAATTGAGTGGGTCCGATTAGTGCCAGGCCAGTGCGGTCGATAGCCGATCGGAGCGCCGTGACCCCGTCTGAGCTGGTTTCCTCCGGATGGATGTCCTCGTGGCCGAGCACGTTCGACGTGATCAATTCCCAATTGGGGTTGAAGATGACCTGGCCGCGACGCTTCGGGTCTTGGTGCAGCCACAGGTCAACGATCAAGTTTGTTGTTGTCAAGAGGTCGTGAACGTGCCATTCCAAGAGTGGGTGAGCGCTCATGAGCGCTGGCACCTGCTGCGCCAGATCCTTACGGTTCACAGCTTTAGTCAACGGCATGACACGCGAGTCGGTAAAGCGCATCCGGTTCGGCAATTTCGGGGTAGGTCATCAAGAGCCCCCCGGGTCAACTCGAACAGGCATGTCGTAAGCGGTGACGAGACGAACGATCGCGGCGGCGACCGGCGGATGACGTCCTCCGTCCGGCGGGGGGGTGTGCCATACGGAGCAGCCCAAAACTCGTCGCTGATGAGGGATTCCGTTACGGCGATGGCCTGACGGACGCGATAGGCGCTTACGTCGGCGCCGATCTGTCGCCGCATGCAGCTCGTTTATTGGTGCGTGGCCTAGGGGTCACGAGTTCGCGTTGCGTCGTCGCTCTAGTGCGGCGCTATCGGGTCTGGTGGCTCGTCGTGAGGAGCCGGAACACGGAGTAGCTCATCGAGATAGCGTCCCCGGTCAGTGATCGCTGACCGGGGAACGGTCGGATGCGGACACACCCAGCGGCCCATTGGGGAGCCTATGAACGTGGAGATACAACGTGGGTTAGTTGAGCTGCGGTTTGCGAAACTGGCATGGGAAGGTGCTCATATGCGGATGCAGAGCTTTGACGGCGTCACCGTCAGCGGCCACGTCTTGGACTCAGCGGGACACCCCGCGGCCGACTGTCCGGTGGGAATTGAAGCCTTGACGCCCAATATTGGTCTCTGGGAACTCGATGCCAGCAGCAACAGCGACGGCTACTGGAGTCGTCCCGTGCCCTCGAACGCATCGTATGAGTTCCAAGCCAGCTACCGGGGAAGCAACGACAAACATCAGGCGGCTACCCGCGTTGATGTTGGGGCCACCGACGTGGACGGCGTGGACATCATCCTGCCTGGTGCCGACCAAGCATGGGC
>JALYUK010000177.1 GCA_030853805.1 Actinomycetota bacterium
CTGGTGGATGTCCACATCGGGCATTTGCGACGCAAACTCAAAGATGATGCATCCGGTAGCCGGTTTGTGCGCACAGTACGCGGTGTCGGCTACCGGATGGGAACCGGGCAATGAGCAAACGCGAACCCTTCCGGACAGGTTTCGGGGCCCGGCTGCTGGGCGCTCAAGCGCTGGTCCTGCTCGCTGGCGCGGTAACCACGTGGGTTGTCGCCGCGATCATCGGGCCCGGTATTTTCCGTGACCACCTGCACCTGGCAGGTATCTCCCGCAACGCCTCCGAAACCCGTTACGTGGAAAGTGCCTTCACCTCCTCCCTCGCCTATTCGATCTCGATCGCGGTGATCGCAGCGACCCTGGCCGCTTTGGGTGTCACGTGGTACTTCTCCCACCGGGTGCAGCGCTCCATCGCTCAAGTAGCTACCGCGTCCGCGCACCTGGCCGCTGGACAATACGAAGCCCGCGTCACCGACCCCGGGCTAGGCCGAGAATTCGCCGTCCTGGCCGCGACAAGCAACGCCCTCGCGAAACGTTTGCAAGCCACCGAAACCACCCGGCGTCGGATGATGGCGGACCTGGCCCACGAGATGCGCACCCCATTAGCCACCGTTGAAGCTCACCTGGAAGCAGTCGAAGACGGTGTGCGCACCCTGGACGAGGACACCCTCGGCGTGATCCGGCTCAGTACCCACCGGTTAAGCCGCCTCGCAGAGGACATCTCAGCGATCTCACGCGCCGAGGAAGGCACGTTGGACCTCACCCGCGGGCCCATTACCGCCTCCGCCATCGCCCACAGTGCGGCCCAAACCGCAGCCGACCGCTTCACCGCCGCCGGCTTGGCGCTGGAGACCCAGTTGGACACCAACGCCCAACTCCTGGGCGATCCAGACCGAATCGGCCAGGTACTGACCAACCTGCTCGACAACGCCCTGCGACACACACCACCCGGCGGCACCGTACGGATCACCTGTTCCCTACAACGAGATTGGGTCCAGTACGTGGTGACCGATAACGGCCACGGCATCGCGCCCGAACACCTCAACCACGTCTTCGAACGCTTCTACCGCTCAGACCCCGCACGTACCCGCGCGCACGCAGGCTCCGGCATCGGGCTCAGCATCGCCAAAGCAATCGTCGAGGCCCACGGTGGACAAATCACCGCAACCAGCAACGGCCCAGGACAAGGCGCCGAATTCACCGTCCGACTACCCGCGATCTAAACTCCCCAACCCCGGCGATCGGTCTTCATCAAACCCGCGCTGGGCCCCCGCTCAGGCCCTCCGATGGAGGAACCACCACCGGCGCATCCGCCGTCAGTCACCAGTCCCGGCGGGCACTGGGGCCGGTAGTGCCGTAAGCCCTGTTCGGTGAAAAATCTCGCTCAACGAGGGATATTCGGTACGGCGTTGTGCGACGGTCGCGTGCGCTTTGAGGTCCTAAACAATCGGATCAGCGACTCTGCCGGCCAACGCGAGGTGGCCAGCGGACTTCGTCCCAGCAGACCTGGATCTTCCGTGAGGCGAAATAGACACACCGGCGAGTTGAGGATTGAGAAAAGATGATGAGAATTTACGCGTCTCGACATCTCGTCACACCGCAGGTCAGCGCGCTGCGCCGATGACAGATCGTGCAGGAACCTACACGCACCGCGAGCTTCGTCGCGCCGGGCGCTAATGCGGCGGCCAGGGGTAGTAGGTCGGTTTCGGTGCCGTCCGAACCGTGCAGCAGGACCAGAACAGTAGCGGCGGGGTCCGCCCCGGCAACGAGCTGATGGAGGTGCGCTGGGCGAGCATGAGACGACGGTAGGTGCGGCGACTATTTTTCGGCGACGACCATGGCGGTGGCCAGGCCGCCGTCGTGCGAGATGGACAGGTGCGTCGCCAGGACACCGAGCTCAAGCGCTCGCGCGGCGAGAGTCCCGGTCAGCTCCCAGGAAGGCGCACCCGCCGGGCCGACAACCACGACGGCGTCGTGCCACCGCAACCAGCCGGGAGCACCGAACGCTTTGGCGAGCGCCTCTTTCGCCGCGAACCGCCCGGCCAGCGAATGCATCGGCAGGCCCCGCTCGGACGGCGTGAAGAGCCGAGCGCGCAATGCCGGAGTGGTCTGGATCGTGGACGCGAAGCGCGCGATCTCGACCACATCCACCCCGATACCGACGATCACCGAGGCACTCCGATCATTCGACGGTGACAGATTTGGCCAGGTTGCGCGGCTGATCCACATCCAGCCCCTTGGCCGTCGAAAGCTCCAGCGCGAACACCTGCAGGGGCACCACGGTCAACAACGGTTGCAGCATCGGGCTGGTACGCGGCACCCTGATGACCTCGTCCGCAAACGGCACAACTGCCTCGTCGCCGTCCTGGGCGATGACCAGGGTGCGCGCGCCGCGCGCGCGGATCTCCTGGATGTTGGAGACGACCTTGCCGTGCAGGCCGTAGGGCGTATCCGGGCCGGGAGCTATGACGAACACCGGCTGACCGGGCTCGATCAGCGCGATCGGACCATGTTTGAGCTCGCCGGCGGCAAATCCTTCGGCGTGGATGTATGCCAGCTCCTTCAGCTTCAACGCACCCTCCATCGCAACAGGGAATCCGACCTGGCGGCCCAGGAAGAGCACCGAGCGGGTGTCGGCCATGAAGTGGGCGATCTCCTTCACCCGGTCCAACCGACCCAGCAGCTCCTCGATTTTCGCGGGCACCTCCTGCAGCTCGGCCAATACGTCGCGTGCTTTGTCGGCGTATTCCGAGCCCTTCAACTGGGCAAGGTAGAGCCCGAGCACGTAGCACGCGGTGATCTGGGCCAGGAAGGCCTTGGTCGATGCGACGGCGATCTCCGGACCGGCGTGGGTATAGAGCACTGCATCCGATTCGCGCGGAATCGTCGAACCGTGCGTGTTACAGATCGAGATGGTGAGCGCACCCAGGTCGCGGGCATGCTTGACGGCCATCGCAGTATCCATCGTCTCCCCCGACTGACTGATGGAGACCACCAACGTGCGGTCTCCGACAATCGGATCGGAGTAACGGAACTCGTGCGCGAGCGCCACCTCCACGGGGATTCGCGACCAGTGCTCAATGGCGTATTTGGCGACCATCCCGGCGTACGCCGCGGTTCCGCACGCCACAATCGTTACCCGATTGATGTTGCGTAGTTTCTCTTCCGGGATACGCAGCTCGTCCAGCATGAGCCGGCCGTCCTCGTCGGTCCGCCCGAGCAGCGTGTCCGCGACGGCCTGCGGCTGGTCGTGGATCTCCTTCTCCATGAAGGTGTCGTATCCGCCCTTCTCCGCAGCTGCTGCATCCCAGGTGACGCGGAACTTCTTGCCCTGCGCGGGCGCACCGTCGAATCCGATGACCTGCACCGCATCCGGGGTGATGGTCACGATCTGGTCCTGCTCCAACTCCATTGCGTCGCGGGTGCGGCCGATGAAAGCCGCCACGTCGGAGCCCAGATAGTTTTCACCGTCCCCCAGACCGACGACGAGCGGACTGTTGCGTCGGGCACCCACCACCACTCCGGGGTGGTCCGCATGCACCGCGAGCAGCGTGAAGGCGCCGTCAAGCTGGGAAACCACGGCCCGCATGGCCTGCGTCAGGTCCCCGTCGTACTCCTGCGCGAGCAACTGCGCGACGACCTCGGTGTCGGTTTCGCTCTCGAAGGTCACTCCCGCTTCGAGCAGCCGGGCCCGCATGGGGTGGAAGTTCTCGATGATGCCGTTGTGGATCAGCGCCAGTTTGCCGTCGGTGCCGCCGCGGTGCGGGTGGGCGTTTTCGTCGGTGGGCCCGCCGTGGGTCGCCCACCGGGTGTGACCGATAGCCGTACGCGAGGGGGCCGGCGGGTCGATCTGAATCAGTTCCCGCAGATTGGCGAGCTTGCCGGACTTCTTGCGTACCTGCACATGAGGGGCGGCGCCGTTGCCTCCGACCAGGGCCACCCCGGCAGAGTCATACCCCCGGTACTCCAGCCTGCGTAGGCCCTCCATGACCACATCGAGAGCCTGACCATCGTCGGATCGACCGACATATCCGACAATTCCGCACATGTCGCGCAGCTTATTGCTTACACAGCTGCCCGTTGCGCCGCGTATCTGGGACGGATGCTGCCAGATCACCGCCGAAGCAGTAAGAATGTGCCCGTGTCGCGCGCAACCGAGGTCGTCAGTCCGTATGTCGAGTTGGACCGCGCAGCGTGGGCACACCTGCGCGACACCTCGCCGATGAGCTTGGACGCGGCGGATCTGCGAAGACTGCGCAGCAGCGGGGACCGTATCGATCTGCTGGAGGTCGAGGAGGTCTATCTGCCCCTGTCCCGTCTGCTCAGTTTCTACGTCGACGCCACCCGGGGTCTGCACCGGGTGACCGGCCGGTTCCTGGGCGAAGCACCTGCCAAAGTGCCGTTCGTGATCGGCGTCGGCGGATCGGTGGCCGTCGGCAAATCGACCACAGCCCGGGTGCTACGCGAGTTACTCGCACGATGGCCGGGGACCCCCCGGGTGGAGCTGGTGACCACGGACGGTTTTCTGTTTCCGAACGCGGAGCTGGAACGCCGGGGCCTGCTGGGGCGCAAAGGGTTTCCGGAGTCCTACGACCGGCGATCACTGGTGCGCTTCGTCGCAGCGGTGAAGTCGGGCGTCTCTGAGGTGACGGCCCCGGTCTACTCCCACCTGACCTACGACATCGTTGCCGGCGAACACATCGTCGTCCACCGGCCCGATGTGCTGATCATCGAAGGTCTCAACGTATTGGCCGCTCCGATGCCGCAGGCCGGGCGCGGAAGCAGTTTGGCATTGTCGGACTTCTTCGATTTCTCGGTGTACGTCGATGCACGGGAGCAGGACATCCGTCGGTGGTACGTCGACCGGTTCCTGGCGCTTCGCGAGACGGCCTTCGCCGATCCCGCGTCCTACTTCCATCGTTATGCCGCGCTCAGTGACGAGCAGGCCCGTGCTCAGGCCCAGCGGATCTGGTCGGACATCAACGGTCCCAACCTGGTCGAGAACGTGCTACCCACCCGCAGCCGCGCAAGTCTGGTGTTGACCAAGGGATCCGGCCACGACGTGCGGCGGATCCGGTTGCGCAAGTTGTAACTAGCCCTGGTCGGCTCGGTCGACGCGGTCCTCGTCGGCGTCGAACATCCCCTGGACCTCGGACAGGTCCATATCGCTTGGCTGATGGGCATCTTCGCCGTCGTCGACACGTCCACGTCGGTCGCGCGCCCACAGCAGGAAGAAGATCCCGGACGCCAGGGCCAGGGTTGCCAAGCCGCAGATCACCGCGCCGAAGACGGTGTAGAGGGCGCGCGACGCCGACGTCGCGGGGGTCCCGTCGTTGTCGCCGCCCGCGAAGGTCGGAGCCTGCGACAGACCCCACCGCGCACCGATGATCGCGGCGAGCACGGCGAGTAGGAGCGCCACGGCCCAGAAAACCGGACCCAGCCACTTCTTGCCCATCAACATCTCATTACCCCAGACATCCTGCGCACAACCCGGTCAGCCATCAGTGAACCGTCGAGGAAACGGACCGGCTCAGTACCAGTTCGTTGCCTGGGAATGCGCCCACGCCCCGCATGGCGAACCGTAGGAAGACTTGATGTATCCCAATCCCCACTTGATCTGGGTGGCCGGATTGGTCTGCCAATCGGCGCCTGCGCTGGCCATCTTGCTACCGGGCAGCGACTGCGGGATGCCGAACGCACCCGAGGATGCGTTCATCGCAGAGGCGTTCCAGCCCGATTCCTTCATCCACAAACTGGACAGGCACCCCATCTGGTCGCTGCCCCACCCGTAGCCGGACAACATGCCCGCCGCGATCGCCTGCGGGCTTCCACCGGACACGGCAGGTGCGGCGGGTGTAGTCGGCGTGACAGGTGTGGTCGGCGTGGCCGCAACCGGGGTTGCGGGAGCGTTCTTCGCGGCCTGTGCCTTCTTCGCGGCTGCAGCCTGCGTGGCTGCAGCTTTGGCCTTGGCGGCGGCCTTCACCGCACTGGCCGATTTTCCGGCAGCAGCCTGGTTGGCTCGCGCCGAGGCCGCCACCTTCGCACGCTGGGCGGACGAGCGCGATACCGAAATATCGCGGGCGGTGGCTGCGCGCTTAACCAACTCTGCCTTCGCAGCAGCGTCTGCGGCGGTGTTGGCCGTGGCCGGTGCCCTCAGCACTGCAGACGCGGTAAGAGCCGTGGTGTTCCCGACCCCGATCGCGCTGCTCGTCGATGCGTATGCGGTCGCGCCCATGGATACGGTGGCGATCGCTGCAGAGGTGAGGACGGCGGGGCGACGCAGTAGTTCAACACCACTGGGTCGGGCCGCACGGTGTCGACCGACGTTGCGGGGCATGGTGACTGAGGGGCCTTTCGGTGGGGGAGAAGTGCGACAACAGGTGGCCACTTCTCGCGACCACTGTGAGTTCTATCGGAGTTGAAGCATCCAGCGTTACCGAATCGAGACCGTGGCTACTGTGCCCGGCCGATCCGATCCTGTCCAATCGGGATCGGATCGGCGAGAGCGGCAACTCTCACGCGCCGGTGGCCGGGTCAGGAGCCGTAGCGACGCTCGCGCTCGGCATACGAGCGCAGAGCGCGCAAGAAATCCACCCGTCGGAAGTCGGGCCAGAACGCTTCGCAGAAGTAGAACTCCGAGTGCGCGCTCTGCCACAGCAGAAAGCCCCCGAGGCGCTGCTCGCCCGATGTGCGGATCACCAGATCCGGGTCCGGCTGGCCTTTGGTGTAGAGGTGCGCCGAGATGTGCTCCACGTCCAGAATCTGCGCGAGTTCCTCGATCGTCACCCCCTGGGCAGCATGCTCCTGCAACATCGCCCGTACGGCGTCAGCGATCTCCTGCCGTCCGCCGTACCCGACAGCGACATTCACGATCAGTCCGTCGGCATCCTGTGATTTCAGCGCGGCATCGGTCAGTACGTCCCGAGTGCGATCCGGAAGCAGGTCGAGTGCGCCGACCGGGTGCAGGCGCCACCTTCCCCGGGCTGCGAGGTCCGCGACCACCGACTCGATGATGGCCAGCAGTGGCGTGAGCTCCGAGGCCGGGCGGTGCAGGTTGTCGGTGGACAACAGCCACAGGGTGACGACCTCGACACCGACTTCTTCGCACCAGGTGAGCAACGGTTCGATGTTGTCCGCACCGGCCTGGTGGCCCGAGGCCGTGTCGGTGCCCTGTTTCCGGGCCCAGCGCCGGTTCCCGTCGAGCATGACGCCCACGTGTCGTGGTAGATCGGCGCTCGGCAGGGAGCGCGCCAACCGGCGTTCGTACACACCGTAGGCAAGGTCGCGAACACGCCCCATTTCGTCGCCCTCCACATCGGCTCTCGGCCCAGACCACCGACTGGGGGCAAGGGTAGTCCGCCCCGATGGGCCCTCCTGCGTCGAACAGGCCCGCGAGCATCTCATCGGGCGCCCAGGCGCCCTCGTCGAATTCACCGATCCGGCTCAGTACACAGTTCGCGGGCCTAGGATCGAACCCGTGATCCAACCCATCAGCGAGGCCTTCGAAACCGCCGCCCAGGATGCCGCCGAACTACTGCGTTCGGTCAAACCCAAGTTGCGCGGCTGGTTACACCTGGGAATGGTGCC
>JALYUK010000200.1 GCA_030853805.1 Actinomycetota bacterium
AACCGCGCACTGATCGTGGACACCGTCACCCCCGCCTGCAGCTGCCCGACGATGTATTCCCGGTGCGCAGCGATCGCCGGCCACGTCACCTGCCGCAACCGACCATCGGTGACCTGCGGGAACCACCCGGCGACCCGCTGCGCCCACACCGCCTCACCGCAGGCCGGGCCGCCCGGCGCCAGACCGTCGGCGACCGCTGGCGCCAGATACTTCCGCACCGTCTTGCGGTCCAATCCCAGACTTTCGCTGATCTGCACCTGCGACCGACCGGCCTGCCAATGCAGGAACAACTCCACCAGATCCACCACGTCCAACGACCTCCTGCTCATCGCGCTCCCGTCCAGGCCCGGGACGGGCCGAAGGTGAGCGTCAACCACCAGCAGGACCCCCCCGGACGGCGGCGCGCCGCTGTCCCCATGGGGAATTACGTGAACAACCAGGGTGGGGAATTACGTGACCAACAACCCGTCACACCTGGGGAATTACGTGACCGCTGACACCACGCTGCCGGCGGCGGAGTTGGAGGAGATCGCCGAGCAATGGAGGGAACAACGCAGCCGCTACTTCGACAATCAACCCCCGGAGTTCATTGTCGTTGAACTGATGCCGCGCAGGCCCAGCACCTGGTGGTGGCGCCGCTGGCACCACGCCGATGAACCGCTCCCAATGCTCGGCAGCACCGGCTCGGCCAGGCCACTGGGAGCAGCAGGTGGGACGGGTTCGGCCGGCCGGCCTTCCTGAGTTGGGCCAAGCGTGGATCCGCCAGGTTGCTCAGATGTTGAGCCGCCGCCCGTAGGTGGCGGCCAGGCGCGGCGTTCACTTCCCGGGGTGGGAAGTCAGGCCGAACCCGTCCTGTCGGTCACTGTAACGATGCCGCCGAGCATGGAGAGGCGGCGAGGCCCCGACTCTCGGGAACGCCCGACCAGGGCCAAGTAACCCGTATCTTACTGAAGTAGTGTATTGCATAACCATAGGTTGTGCACTACATTAGAGGTATGGTGGTCAGGTGGTCGGACAGCACAGACAAGCATGGTGTTGCGCGAGAAGATGCTCTGCACGCCATGGCGAACGCCTACTACACCGAGGCGGAGTTCGATGAACCGCGAGTGCCTGGCCAACGCCGCCCGAACCTGTACATCGGACCGCCCCGGCAACTCGGCGGTCCGCTGCTGGAAATCATGGTGGAACTGGTGCCGCCGCGGGACCTGTTGATCTTCCACGTGATGGTCGCCCAACGTAAGCACTTGGACCGAATGAAAGGAGTTCAGCCGTGAGCACAGATGCCAGTGATGCAAGGTTGGCCGAATGGGCCGAACACGAAATGACCTTGAACCCCGACTCGACGACCGCCCTGCACGGCGCGGCCGCCGCCGCGAAGGGCCGCGCCCTGCTGGAAGCCGCTCTGGGCGGCCCCGAAGAAGTTGAGCGGGCCATCAACCTCGGCGGCCGGCCGTCGATTGACCCGCAGGCCCAGCCGGGACAGCACTCCCGGACACGGCAGGTCCGCCTTGCCGCGCATATGAGCAGCCAGCTCGACGCCCTGGCCGCTGCACAGCACCGGCGGCCCAGCGACCTCCTGCGGGATGCGGTCGCCCAATACGTCCAAATGCACCGGGCCGGATAGCTACATCCGTGCTGCTGTAAGCCTTTCGGACCGACGCGCTCCTTCACGTCCGAGGGGTTGGTGTGGGCCACCGCGGCAGCTCGGGGAAGACCTGATCGAAGTCATGGTTGAGCGGATTCCGCCCCGAGACGTGGTGATCTTCCACGTGAGGATCGCCCGCAGAACTTCCTGGACCTGCTGGATGAAGGAGAGTGACCCCGCATGACGAACTATGACGAGCTCGCCGCATGGGCCGAGTCGGATGCCCCGACGATCCGGCCCGACGCGGCGGTGCGCCAGGGAACGCCAGCCAGCCACGCGGCGGTCCGAGCCCTGCTCACAGAAGCGGCGGACACCCCGGCCGATGTCGAGACGATCGCGCGTTCCGTCGGCCGGCCCACCCTGGCCGCGAACGTGGACTGACTTCGACTGTGCGCGGGCAGAAATCGGCTTCACTTTCCGATACCTGCGGAGACACAAAGCGCGCACTGTCCTTGCGCCGAGACACCCCGGCTGCTACTGTCTCGTCTATGTCGAAATACGCGTATTTGCCTCTGTTCAGCGCCTATGCGGAGGCGCGGTTCGTCGCGGTCGCCGCGCAGGCCGTAGCCGACGATTTACTCGTGGCCGCCACCCATGCTGGCCGTGAGGACGGACTCTCAGTCCGGGACACCGCCTCGATGCTGGGCGTCGGGAAATCGACGGTCGAGCGGGCGCTGCGGACCGAAATGAAAGGCCAAGAGGGATGGCCGAAAGTGCGGCCGGAGTACTACGCGCAAGCGTTCCGGCAGGCGCTGAACGCCGCTCTAGCCGATCTGCCGACGAGGGACGGTATCGCGGCGAGTTTCACCAGTGCGGTGGTCATGTCTCAAGCGGGAGTCAGCGACGGCTTCGAGGTTCTCTGAGAGAGCCCAGCCGGTGCGGGCGGGTGGCAAGTGATGTCACGGCATCACCCCGCCGGTTTGGTCGGTCAGCAAGTGATGCCACGGCATCACTCAGCGTGGGAATCCGTTGCCCGCCTCCCAGCGGGGGCACAGCGGAGCCCCGGCCGGCAATCTGCTCCAGACGATGGAGTGGGGGTGAAGGTAGACAGGTCGCGGTCTCGTCCCAGTACCAAGGTTCTCTTGGGGTCAGAGGCGATTCTGGCGGTGAGTCCCACCGTGCTTGCAGGTCAAGCGTGGTTGGCGTGAGTCTAGTCGTGAGCGGCAGTTGTTATTCTTGGGATTCGGGGGGTGTCCGAGGTCGATCGGTTGAGCCGGGTCATTAATTCACGGTTGGTGGCTCTTGATGCGTCGAGTTCCTCCGTGCGGTCTGCAAGCTCGCGGCGCTGCTCGGCAGCCTGTTGCTCCAGCTCGATGCGCTGGCGGCGGCCGGCGTTTCGGGTCGGGTGTTCACCGACACGATGTCCGGGACGCGGGATAACCGTCCGGGTTTGGCTGAGCTGATGGCGTATGCCCGGGCTGGGGACACGGTGACGGTGGTGGCGCTGGATCGTTTGGGACGCAGTCTGTCGGGGATCGTGCAGACAGTGAAAACTTTGGGGGAGCGGGGCAATGTGTTGCGGTCGCTGCGGGAGGGGGTCGACACCTCGACCTCGACCGGGCGGATGGTGTTGGGCATCTTCGCCAGCTTGGCAGATAAACGAAAGGACGTTGATCGGCGAGCGGGCGGCCGCGGCGCGGGAGGCGGCGCGGATCCGCGGCCGGCAGGTCGGCCGGCCGTCGGCGTTGACGGGTGCGCAGGTGGCGATGACGGTGCGGATGCGGGCGGCGGGGGAGTCGGTCGGCGACATCGGCCGCACCTTCGGCGTCGGGCGGTCGACGTTGTACCGGCTGTGGTCGAGCGCCGGTGAGCTGCCGGATGTAGCGGCGATCAGTCTGAGCCGTGGAGCCCGCCGGTGAACGGCCGCCGACCATTCCGGGCGGTGGTGGCCGCCGCTGCGGTGTTGTTGTTGGCGGGTTGTCAGCTATCTGGAGACACCTTGCCGCCGCCCCCGGTCAACCAGCCCACGGCGGCCGGCGCACAGGCGGGCGGTGCTGCCGGTGGTGGGTTGCTCCATGCCGGGCGGGGGTGGACCGCCACCGGGATCGTGGGGTGTTCCCGCCGGCGGGGAGCTGTCATCTGCGGTTCACTGCGGCCGGGGAGCCGCTGCCGGATCCGCGGTGCACACCCGGCGCCGCGGACCAGGCCGTGACGCAGCAGAACCTGCACGCCACCGTGTGCCGCAAAGGTGGCTACACCCGCACCGTGCGGCCGCCGCGGGCGGTCACCGACGCGGCGAAGCAGAAACTGCTCGCCGCCTACGGCATTTCCCGCTCCCACACCCGCGAGTATGAGCTGGACCACGTGTTGGATCTGGCGTCCGGCGGATCGTCCGCGGTGCAGAACCTCTTCCCGCAACCCAACGTCCTGAAAACCGCTACCGGGTCGGCCTACGTCCACAACGACAAAGACCGGGTCGAGGCGTACACCTTCCACGCACTGTGCGCGGGAAAGGTGACCCTGGCCGCGGTGCAGCAGGCGATGACCTCGGATTGGACAACCGCTGTGCACAGGTTGGGGCTGCCGATGATTCCCGCCGGCTACACCGGATGACCGGCGCGCTGCTGGCCGCGACCGTGGTGGTACCGGGGTCGGTGACCGCGTTGGCCGATCGGGTGGCCGGCCCGGTCGCCGCGGCGGCCGCGGTGGTGGTGGGTGCGCTGCTGCTGCTGATCCTGGTGGTGTGGCTGGCCCGCAAGGTGGTGCACAAGATCATCGGCATCGCCGTCAGCGTCGCAGCGGCGGCCGGGACGCACATCGGGACGCAAACCTGGATCCATCATCTGATCAGCACTGCCACGCACACCTGAACGCACTGAACAGGGGCGCTGTCAACCCGTTGAAGCAACGTTCTCGCGGAGTAGCCGTTCGAACACCTCCCGCGGTGTGTAGAACCCGAGACTGGCCCGTGGACGTTCGTTGAGTTCGTGGGCAATCTGATCGAGATACATTTGGCTGCTGGTGATGTGCGTGCCCTTGGGCAGATACTCCCGGATCAGCCCGTTGGTGTTCTCATTCGTCGGCCGCTCCCACGGACTATGCGGGTGCGCGAAGTAGATCGGCAGATCAGCAGCGACCGTGACGGAGGCGTGGCGGGCCATCTCCGTTCCTTGATCCCAGGTCAGGCCCGCTCTCATGAACTTCGGCAGCCCTTCCAGATGGTCGATCAGCACATCGGCCAACCCGTCGGCCTTCTTCCCCTGCGGCAGGCCCAAGATCAACGTGAACAGCGACGTCTTCTCCACCAGGGTCGCCGCGGCGCTCTTCCCGCCCTCGCCGACGATCAAGTCACCCTCCCACCAGCCCGGCATCCGCCGCTGCGTGGCCTCAGTGGGGCGGTCATCGATCGACACCATTCCGACTATGCGGCCACCGGTCCGCTCACCCAACGGACGGCGCCTTTTGCGGGCAGTCCGCTTGGAACGCAACAAGATCCCCGATCTGGCCAGCTCACCTTTAGGCATCGCATAGATCCACCGGTACAACGCCTCATGCGAGACCGTCGCGCCGTCGGCCGGTAACGAATACTCCATGAGATCAAGGGTGGGTTCCTTCGCCTCCAACGTCAACCGGCCGGCGACCTGCCGTGGGGTTCGCGACCGACGCAGATCCGCCCGGACCCGGGCCAGCAGCGTCGGGTTCCGGTCGATCTTGCGGGTCTGAGGCCGTTTCCGCCGGTCCGCCGCCCGCTGATCCGCCACTGCCGGCCGATACCCACCGATACCGGATGCGTTGTTGCGTCTGATCTCTCGGCTGATCACTGACTTAGACCGACCCAGGTCCTCCGCGATCCGGGTCACCGTCCACCCGGCCTTCAAACCCGCCGAGATCTCCGCTCGATCTTCCAAAGTCACTGCCCTGCGCGTCAACCCACACCCCGTTTTCAGATCAACTGGCTCTGACCTGCCCTGAACTGGGCTGTTGCTTCGAGGGTATGACACCGCCAGGTGCTGCCCGAGGTTTAGCGCGCACTGTCCACTCACACGTGGTTATTTACGCCGGAGCCATTTTGTTCGACTTGCTTCGATTGCATCTCCAGCACAATGTCTGCAGGTTTTCGTGTGTCGACATCCCACCCTTGGAGACCGGGACAACGTGATCCACTTCCAAAAGCAGATGCGGTTCCATCCAGATTGATACCGCACATTGTTGACAAGTGTACTGGTCGCGTGCCTTGAAAAATTCACGGAACTTTGCCGTCATCAATGCGCGTTGCCCTGCTGCGCTGTTTTTGAAGCGGATCTTCCCAGAGAGTGTTTCGATGAGCGCGTCAATTGCGGAACTGTTCAAGGTGACCGTCGTCTTCTGAGAACTGTTACCACCCGCACTTACATATTCAAATACGTATTCAGGGTATGGCACAC
>JALYUK010000203.1 GCA_030853805.1 Actinomycetota bacterium
CCCTCAGTGACGGCGACGGAGAGGACGTTGGCCACCATCTCCGCGCGGACTTCCTCGGCCACCAGGGGTGCTCCTTTGTCTTGAGTTCCAACCAGAGTTCCAACCAGAGTTCCAACCAGAGTTCCAACCAGTCAGCCGGTTCAGGGCTGCCCGGCCAGACTAGTGTCGCGGTTGTGCGACGATGGGGAGCAATCCCACGACGAACGTTCGGAGTCACCATGAGCAAGCGCGCCCACAAGCGCCGCAGCCGGAAGAAGAACGGCGCGAACCACGGCAAGAAGCCCAACGCCTGAGTAGTTCAGTCTGTCGAGACGCAACGAGGCCCGCACCGAACCGGTGCGGGCCTCGTGATGTCTGTAGGGAGGAAGAACGTCAGCCCATCGGCCGACGGACACCGATCTCGGTATAGGACACCGTCGTGATCTGAGTGAGGATCTGCGCTCGAAGCGTGGCCGGTGCCTGCTCACAGGCACACGAGCGGCGCACCAACGCCTTCAGGATCGCGTCGCGCTCGTACTCCTGCAGGCAGGGCGGGCAGTCCTCAAGATGCGCTTTGAGGTGCGAGCATTCGTCGCGGCTCAGCTCGCCGTCCAAATAGGAGTAGAGCTGGCTCAGGTAGTCATCACACTTATGACTCATGAACGCGCCTCCTCACGGATGAAGCCCCGCTCGAGCGCGTAGTCGGTCAGCAGTTCCCGCAGCAACCGGCGGCCACGGTGCAGTCGGGACATCACCGTGCCGATCGGGGTCTGCATGATCTCGGCGATCTCCTTGTAGGCGAAACCCTCCACATCGGCGAGGTAGACCGCCATCCGAAAGTCCTCCGGGATCTCCTGCAGTGCGCGCTTCACGTCCGAATCCGGGAGATGGTCCAACGCCTGTGTCTCGGCGGACTGCAGCCCGGTGGAGTTGTGCGATGCGGCTCGCGCCAACTGGTAGTCCTGCACTTCTGCGGCATCGGACTGCAGGGGCTGACGCTGCTTTTTGCGGTAGGTGTTGATGTAGCTGTTCGTCAGAATCCGGTATAGCCAGGCCTTGAGGTTGGTACCCGGCTTGTACTGGTGGAATGCGGCGTAGGCCTTGGCGAAGGTCTCCTGCACCAGGTCTTCGGCATCGGTCGGGTTGCGCGTGGTGCGCAGCGCGGCGCTGTACAGCTGATCGAGATAGGGCATCGCGTCCCGCTCGAACCGCTGGGCCCGCTCGGCCGCGGTCTCGGTGGCCACGTCGACGTTGCCGTCATCGGTGTTGACCCGTTCTTGCGGAAGTACCGCTTCGTTATCAGTCATCACCGGCCAGCTTAGACCGCCGGGACGCCGGGCACCCGTGTAGATCTGCTGAGTGGGTACGCGACCGGCGCTGGGCGCGGCGCCCGTGCGCCCGCTCTCCTGAGCCGGGGCTTCCGACAGTGCAAACACTGGGTGTAACTCCTTCGGTTCTGACGCTCTCTGACGCCTTCTACAACCGACTCCCACTGCCGCTCATTCCCCGGCTGCCCATTCCTGGCCATTCACAGTTCGCGCAGGGCCGGCATCACGTCGGTGGCGAATTGGTCCAGGAAACGGCGTTGGTCCGACCCCGGAGCATGCACCACGAGATGGTCGAAACCCAGTGCTCGGTAGGGCTCGATACCGTCCAGCACGGTTTGAACGTCGGAGGCGACGATCCACCGGCCGGCAATCTGCTCGATCGGCAGGGCGTCGGCAGCGCGCTCCATCTCCATCGGATCGGACAGCGAGTGCTTCTGCTCGGCGGTCAACGCAAGAGGTGCCCAGAACCGGGTGTTCTCCAGGGCTCTTTCGGGATCGCGGTCGTAGGAGATCTTCACTTCCAGCAGTTGGTCGGTGCTGCCTGGCTCCTTGTGCGCCAACGCCATCCCCTCGCGCATGGCCGGCACCAGCGAGTCCTCGTACAGCTCGCGGCCCTTGCCGGACGTAACGATGATCCCGTCGCCCATCCGACCGGCGTACTTGGCCATCGTGGGCCCCCCGGCAGCCACGTAGACCGGGATCGGAGTGTCCGGCCGGTCGTAGATGGTCGCCTCGGACGTGCGGTAGTAGTCACCTTCGAAGGTGACCCGGTCCCTCGTCCACAGCTGACGCATCAGCCGCACCGACTCCCGCAGTCGGGCGAACCGCTCCTTGAAGTCCGGCCACCCCTGCAGACCGACGGCGATCTCGTTCAGCGCCTCGCCGCTACCGACACCGAGGACGATCCGCCCCGGGAACAGGCAACCCATCGTGGCAAACGTCTGCGCGAGCACCGCGGGGTTGTAGCGGAAGCTCGGTGTCAGCACCGAGGTGCCGAGCACGACCCGCTCGGTCCGGGCACCAGCTGCCGCCATCCAGGTCAGCGCGTGTGGGGCGTGACCACCCTCGTGCCGCCACGGCTGGAAATGGTCGGACGCGAAGACGCTGTCCAGGCCGGCCTCCTCCGCCGCGATAGCGAGATCCACGAGCTCCCGCGGCCCGAACTGCTCGGCTGAGGCCTTGTAACCGATCCGTAACGACATGCCAGTGACGCTACTGCGCGAACTGCGCCAGCCAGCCTCGGGCCGCAGCAAGGACGTCCGCGGGATGTCTGGTGAAGCTGTGGTCACCTCGTGCGGGCAGGATGTGCGCCGCATCCCCGACCGCGCGCTGCACATCCGCCGGGGTGCCGAACGGGTCCCGCTCACCCTGGATGACCGTCAGCGGCAGACCCGCGGACAGCACCAGCGCCATCTCGGGGGCCCGGCTCGTACCCCCTTTCGGCGGCACGAGGGGGAAGGACAACGCGATCACCGCGTCCGCGCCGACGGCTGCAGCCGTCCGGCAGGCTACCCGCGCGCCGGCGGAGCGCCCACCCACGATCACCGGTCCGGGCAGTGCCCACCGCCCACGCCGGAGCCGCGCCAGCACCTCGATCCAGGCGATGTCCAACGTCCGCGGTGGGGTCGCGATACGCCGGCCGGCTACCCGCCACGGTTGCTCGACCCGCACGTAGGTCCAGCCGTCGCCCACCACGGCGCGCAACGCCACCAGATCGGGCGCTTCGATCCCGCCACCGGCACCGTGCGACAGCACCAGTGAACCGAGGCTCACCACATCCGGCGAAGGCCTCTCGATCGTGGCACGCGCAGGGCCCACCGACGTCTGGATCGTGCGGACCCGCACGGGCACGCCTCAGTCCCCCAGGATTTCGCCGACCGGTGCCAGATCCAGCAAATGGGGGCCGTTGTTGCGGCCCGAACTCACGGCGGCACTGACCGGCCACGCCTCGAACCGCCCCGGGGTGTGCGGAGCAAGGGCTGCTCGGACGAACTCCGGATCCTGCTGGTCAGGATCCAGCCATTCGTCCCAGTCATCTCTGTCCAGCACGACGGGCTGCCGGTCGTGGATGCGCGCGAGACCCTCTTCGGCAGCAGTCGTAATGATCGAGAAGGACACCAGCCATGCCAATGGGTCGTCGCCGTCTGCAACGCTGCGGTCCCGCCAGAACTCGTAGATACCAGCGAAGGCGAGCGGCTCACCGTCGCCCTGGTCACCACGACGGATGAAGAACGGCTGTTTGCGCGGCTTACCCGCCTTCGTGGTCGCTGTCGGGCTGACCTGCCACTCGTACCAGCCGGCAGCCGGCACCAGGGCGCGTCGAGCAACCGCGGCTTTGGCGAAGGCTCCTTTGTCCAGCAACGTCTCGGCCCGGGCGTTGATCATTCGGATTCCGACCTTGATGTCCTTGGCCCAACTCGGCACCAGACCCCACGTAAGCAAGCGCAACTGACGCACATCGCCCCGGGTAAGCACCACGGGCGCCTGCTTGGTCGGCGCCAGGTTCCAGTCAGGGCGCCCTGCAGGCGGGTCCTGGGGGTTGACCAGCACGGAACGGGTCGGATCAGCGGTGCAGTCCAACTCGATCTGCATCTGCTGCACCAGATCGTCGGCGGTGAAGGTTGCGGCATACCGTCCACACATGCACCCGAGCGTATGCCGGGGCCCATGTTGCGCCGCTACCGTAGGCCGGGATGAGCACACCACACGCAGCCTCAGCCGACTGGGCATCGCCCCGAGCCCAGGGCCCGATCGACGCCGACGTCACCGTCCCTGGGAGCAAGTCACTCACCAACCGCTTCCTGGTCCTGGCGGCGCTGGCGTCCGACACCTCGCGGCTGCGGCTACCCCTGGAATCACGCGACACCGCCCTGATGGCGAATGCGCTGCGCAGCATGGGCACCAGGATCGAGCGCGAGGACTTGCAGACACTACGCATCGAGCCCGCACCGCTGCGTGGACCGGCGCAGATCGACTGCGGTCTGGCCGGCACCGTCATGCGGTTCCTACCGCCAGTCGCTGCACTCGCGCGCGGCACCGTGCACTTCGACGGAGACGACGGCGCCCGGCGCAGACCGATGGGACCGGTCCTTTCAGCACTGCGCGACCTCGGGGTTTCGGTGCAGGGCGACGCGTTGCCGTTCACGATCGAAGGAACGGGACAGGTGTCCGGCGGCACCGTTCATGTCGACGCCTCCAACTCATCACAGTTCGTGTCAGCCCTGCTGCTGTCGGGCGCGCGGTACGAGAACGGACTGACCGTCGTCAACGACGGGAAACCGGTGCCCTCCCTGCCGCACATCGAGATGACGGTGGAGGTGCTGCGCGACGCGGGGGTCATCGTCGACGACGGCGACGCGAACCGCTGGCGGGTCGAACCGTCCGAGATCTTCGGCCTCGATGTCGATGTCGAGCCGGACCTGTCCAATGCCGCCCCGTTCCTCGCGGCGGCGCTCGTCGCGGGTGGTGAGGTGCGGGTGCCCGGGTGGCCGCAGGTGACGACCCAGGCGGGTGACCAGATCCGCGACATTCTCGACATGATGGGAGCCGAGGTCCGTCTGGACCGGGACGGCCTGACGGTGCGCAGCGGCGGCCCCATCGGATCGCTGGACGTGGACCTGCACGACGTCGGAGAGCTCACTCCCGTCGTCGCTGCGCTGGCCGCACTCGCCGACGCCCCGTCGCACCTGCACGGCATCGCGCATCTACGACACCACGAGACCGACCGGTTGGCCGCGCTGACGAACGAGTTGAGTTCGCTCGGTAGCGACGTCACGCAGACCGACGACGGGCTCATCATCCGGCCCCGCGAATTGCACACAGGGACCTTCCACACCTACGCCGACCACCGGATGGCGATGGCAGGCGCCGTCCTCGGGCTGGCCGTACCAGGCCTGATCGTGCAGGACATCGCCACCGTCGCCAAGACGTTGCCGACCTTCACCACGCTGTGGGCCCAGATGCTCGGTGTGAGCACGGACCCCACGCCGTGACAATGCGGCGCGACTGGGACGAGAGCGACGTACGCATCCGTCCGGGTCGCCGCTCGCGTCCCCGCACCAAGGACCGTCCCGCTCACGATGACGCAGTCGTCGCGCTGGTCATCGGGGTGGACCGGGGGCGCTGGACGTGCCTGCTCGAAGGGAATCCGGTCATCGCGATGCGGGCCCGCGAGCTGGGTCGCAAATCAATCGTGGTCGGTGATCAGGTCGGTCTCGTCGGAGACGTCAGCGGTCGACCCGGCTCGTTGGCGCGCATCGTGCGCGTGCAGCCGCGTACTTCGCTGCTGCGTCGCACCGCCGAAGACGACTCGGACAAGATCGAGCGGGTGATCGTCGCGAACGCCGACCAGCTCGGCATCGTCACCGCACTGGCCGACCCGGAACCGCGGCCGCGGATGATCGACCGCTGCCTCGTCGCGGCCTACGACGCCGGAATGACGCCGCTGCTCATACTCACCAAGGCCGACCTGCGCGATCCCACCCAGTTCCTGGAGGACTACGTCTCCCTGGACGTCCCCTACGTCATCACCAGCTCCTACGCCGGGCCGGGCACCGACGGCCTCGCCGACCTGCGGGCCCGGTTGACCGACCGGATGACCGTGCTGGTCGGGCATTCCGGGGTGGGCAAGTCGACCCTGGTGAACGCGCTGGTACCGCAAGCTCATCGAGCCATCGGGGTCGTCAACGCAGTCACCGGACGCGGTCGGCACACCTCCACCTCCGCGGTTGCACTGCCCCTCATCGACGGCGGTTGGGTCATCGACACACCAGGCGTGCGATCCTTCGGTCTCGCCCACGTCGACCTCGACCGCATCATCGACCACTTCCCCGACCTTGCGGCCGGGACCGACGACTGCCCTCGTGGCTGCACTCATGACGAGCCCGAATGCGGCCTGGACGCATGGGTCGACGGCGGTCATGCCGGCCTCGCCGGACCGTCGCGCCTGGAGTCGTTGAGGCGACTGCTGAGGTCACGGGCGGGCCTGCCTGAGGCCGATGGCGATTCGGGCGACGTGTACGACGCCAACAGCACCGGATCGGACAGAACATGACGATGTGGCGCGTAGAGGTGCCCGAGACGCTCGCTCGTCACGTGATGGCCTTCACCGAGATCACCCCGGCACCGGGTCGGTGGCGGTTCGCACTGGAGGCCACGTTCCTGACGGCGGTCTCCCTGGTGACCGTGAGCATCGTCGTATCGCCGGCTCTGTCGATCATCGGGTTGACCGGCGCGTTCCTGGCGGTCACGGCGCGCTCTCGACCACTGCGGGCGCGGGCAGCCATCCTGGCGGTGATGTATGCCGGCTACCTGATCTCGGTCACGCTCGGTGCACTCACCGGCTCCAGACCCTGGCTGCTGACCATTGCCCTCACCGGTATCTCGGTGGTGGCCGTGATGGGCTACAACGCCCTGGTCGGTGATCAGCCGGGTCCGATGTTCTTGATCATCGGGGCCGCTATCGCGGCGTACCTGCCTACCGTGAACATCCCGGTCGCGACCGTCATCGAGATCAACGCGCTGGGCGCAGGCAGCGCATGCGCGGTAGCCCTGCTGCTGCAGTCGTTGCGCCGCGACACTGTGGTGCACGACGTCGTGGACGGCGCAGAGCAGGCGATCAAGGCCTATACCGCCACCGCACCGGGGCAGGGCGAACCCGCCGAACGCGGCCGGTTGCGCGACGCGGCGTACGCCTCCGTCTTCCGCGCGAGCAGTGTCCTGGAGTCGGCCGTCGGATCCACCCCGCGCAGCGCCCGCTGGGCGACCGAACATCAACGACTGCGGCGCCTGCACGTGGATCTGGTGGGTCGGATCTCACTCGCGCGGCTGGGCAATGCGCCGGTCGCCGTCGGCGCGATGGAGCAGAGCCGGTACCTCGGACTGCCCTCTTCGGCATACCTGCTGCGATGGGGGCTGTCCCAGCGTTCGCTGCCGTGGCTCGCGGCACGCCGTCTCGCCGCCGCCGTGATCCTCAGCTGCGCGGTGTCCTACGGGCTGCGGATCGGCCACCCTTACTGGGCCGTGCTCACCACGGCGTTGATCATCACCGTCGGCACAGACCGCCTCTCCCTCACCCACCGCGCACTGCGCAGGCTGGCCGGGACCCTGGCCGGCGTGCTGGTCTTCTTCGGTCTGCATGCGCTGCATCCCGGTGGCACCTGGCTGCTGATCGCCGTGCTGGTGCTGGTGTTCGTGATGCAGATGGTGGTCGTGCGCAACTATGCGCTGGGCGCGATTTTCATCACGCCTATGGCGCTGCTCATCTCCTCGGCCGGCGAGCCCTATGAGCCAGTGCTCAATATTGCCGGCCTGCGCATCCTGCAGACGGCCATCGGAGCGGCGTGCTCGCTCCTGGTGATCTGGGTCAGCAGCCGGGGCACTCCGATCCTGCTCGTGCGACGCCAGTACCGGCGGGCGTTGCGCGCATTGGAGCATCTTCTCGTGCTGCTGGCCGAGGGTGAACAGTCCACCGATCGTGGTTTCTCCGCGCGCCGCGACCTGGCCTTCGAACAACTTCAGTGCGCCCAGATCCTGGCGATCGCCCAGGTCGACCTGCCCTTGATACTCGGACGCTGGGATGAGTTGGAAGCCGCTCTGAACGAGGTGTCCTACACCGTGTTGGCCGCCTGTTGGACGGTAACTCCGGGCGAGGTCCTGGACGCATCCGCGATGGCGTCCCGGCTACAACGCCTGGTGGCCAGCCTGCCGCCGGTCAGTAGACAACCCGTAGACGCCCACAAGCTCGCGGCGGATCTGCACTCGGTTCTACAGGTCGGTACGGTCATCCGATGACCGGATCAGCGCCACCGACGTACGGGGACGACGTGCGCCTGGCACACGTCCTTGCCGACTCTGTCGAACCCGTCACCATGGGCCGATTCCGCGCAGCGGACCTCGCCGTCAGCACCAAACCCGACCTCACCCCTGTGAGCGAGGCCGATCTGGAAGCCGAGCGTGTCATCCGGGCCCAGCTGGCACGGGCCCGTCCGCGCGACGGCATCAAGGGCGAGGAGTACGGCGTAACGGGCACCGGAAGCCGGCAGTGGATCATTGACCCGATCGATGGCACCAAGAACTACGTGCGGGGTGTGCCCGTGTGGGCGACTCTGATCGGCCTGGTGGACCACGGCGAGCCGGTCGTCGGGCTGGTCTCTGCACCGGCTCTGAATCGGCGCTGGTGGGCCGGCAAGGGAACAGGTGCATGGAGTGGGCGTTCCCTCTCCAACGCCAAACCCATCGCCGTATCGGGTGTTTCGACGCTCGCTGATGCCTCGCTGTCCTATGCGAGCCTCGGCGGATGGCGCGCAGCGGGCCGCCTGGACGCCTTCATATCCCTGCTGGACGAGTGCTGGCGCACCCGGGCATACGGGGATTTCTGGTCGTACATGCTGGTTGCCGAAGGCGCCGTCGATATCGCTGCGGAACCTGAGCTGCAGGACTACGACATGGCGGCACTGGTGCCGATCGTCACCGAAGCGGGCGGGCGGTTCACCGGTCTGGACGGTCGCGACGGATGTTGGAGCGGGAACGCCGTGGCAACCAACGGGCTGCTGCACGATGAGGTCATCAGCCGCTTGTGGTGACATAAGTTCGATTTCGAAGAACAGTGGTGGCACACTCTGAGATGAGCCTCACATTTGTGCCGCGCAGCCCGTCGTTAGGAGATTTGCCATGACCGTCGTGGAAAACACCGCAGTAGTGCAACGTCGTGAGCTGCGCACCGAGCTACCCGGGCCGAAGTCCCGCGCGCTGACGCAGCGGCGTAACGCCGTCGTGGCCGCAGGCGTTTCCTCCACCATGCCGATCTATGTTGCGCGCGCTGCGGGCGGGATCATCGAGGACGTCGACGGCAACACCCTGATCGATCTGGGATCGGGCATCGCGGTCACCTCGGTCGGCAACTCCGACCCGCGAGTGGTCGAAGGCGTGCAACAGCAGGTCGCCGACTTCACGCACACCTGTTTCATGGTCAGCCCCTACGAGGGCTACGTCGCGGTCGCGGAGAAACTCGCCGAGCTCACCCCGGGCGATCACGCCAAGAAGTCGGCCCTGTTCAACTCCGGCGCCGAGGCGGTCGAGAACGCAGTCAAAATCGCGCGGTACGCAACAGGTCGCACCGCCGTTGTCGCGGTTGATCACGCCTACCACGGCCGTACCAACCTCACGATGGCCCTGACAGCCAAGGCCATGCCGTACAAATCAGGCTTCGGCCCGTTCGCGTCCGACATCTACCGGGTGCCGACCTCCTACCCCTTCCGCGACCCAGCAGGAATGACCGGCGAGCAGGCCGCTCAGCGCGCGATCGCCATTGCGGAGAAGACCATCGGCGCCGATCAGATCGCCGCGCTGATCATCGAACCCGTCCAGGGTGAGGGCGGTTTCATCGTTCCCGCCCCAGGATTCCTCGGTGCCCTCTCGAAGTGGTGCACGCAGAACGGCATCGTCTTCATCGCTGATGAGGTGCAGAGCGGTTTTGCCCGCACCGGTGCCTGGTTCGCCTGTGACCACGAGGGTGTCGTGCCCGATCTGGTGACCACCGCGAAGGGGATCGCCGGCGGACTCCCACTCGCGGCCGTTACCGGTCGCGCCGAGCTGCTGGACGCAGTCCACGCGGGCGGTTTGGGTGGTACCTACGGTGGCAACCCGGTCGCGTGCGCAGCAGCACTCGGCGCCATCGAGACCATGGAATCCGATGGTCTGATCGAGCGGGCCCAGCACATCGAAGACCTCGTAAAGGCACGCCTGACAACGCTGGCCTCGACGACTCCGCAGATCGGCGACGTCCGCGGGCGCGGAGCGATGCTGGCGATCGAGATCGTCAAGCCCGGCACCAAGGAGCCGGACGCCGTCCTGACCGCCGCGATTGCCAAGAAATGCCACGCGCAGGGAGTCATCATCCTGACCTGTGGCACGTACGGCAACGTCATCCGGCTGTTGCCGCCGCTCGTGATCAGCGATGAACTGTTGAACGAAGGTCTCGATGTGCTGGCGGAGGCCTTCGCTTCCTGATCTGGTCGCTCCCTGATCTGATCTGATCGGCACGGGCGCTGGTAACGACTAAGGTCGTGACCAGCGCTCGACCATGTCGACGTCACGCACTGGTAAGGACGTCCGGTGGACATATCGACTTCGAAACCTACGGAGGTTCTGCGATGAACTGGTGGCAGTGGTTACTCGTGATTGTGGTGATCGTGCTCCTACTGGTGGGCGGTTTCATCGCGATCCAGGCACGCCGCCGTCGTGGCGGCGTCATTGTGGATCCGGCGAGTTCGCCCCGCTCCAGAGGCGGTAAGGGCGCATGACGCCGATAACACGCCTGATGCGTACCTCAGCACTCGAGAAGCTCCCGGTCGTCACGATGGGAGGTGAGGACATCGCGCAGATCAAGGATGTCGTCTACTCCGCCGGCGGTGGGCAAGTCGGCGGCTTCACCCTCGCGGGCCGCGGTATCTTCGCCGGTCCGCTCAAGACAGCACTCGCATGGAGTTCGGTCTCCTCCCTCGGCTCCGATGCCGTGATGATCACCACCGAGAGCGTGCTGGAAGCAACCGATGCTGTGCTGGACCGGTCGGCAGCAAGCGGCGGCTCCGGTGGCAATGTGCTCGGCTCGCAGGTGCTGACCGACGGCGGCAGCGACCTGGGCAAAGTGATCGACGTGATCATCGAGGTATCGCAGGGCGGCGCCGGACAATGCGATGTCGTCGGTTATGAGATCGAGGCATCCGAAGCCCTGGGCAGCAACGGCACCAATGTGCTCATCCCCCTACCGGACACCATCGCGGTCTCGGGCGAACACCTGATCGTGCCGGCCAGTGCCAAGGATTTCGTAGGACACGACCTGGCCGGTTTCGGCGCGGCCGTCGAGCAGTTCCGGGCCCAGTTGGAGGCTGATCGCTGATGCGTTTCAAGGAGTCCATCAACCGCAAGGTCGTCAGCCTGGCGAATGCAGAGAGCATCGGCAAGGTGTCCCATTTCGTCGTCGACGTGCCGGAGCACAAGATTTCAGCGCTGAAGTTGCGCAAGACCGATGACAAGCACCGCGCGTTCCTGGTGTGGGGGTCTGTCTCGGGATTCGGCGACGACGCTGTGACGGTCGCTGACGCCGCGGTCCTGGTGGACGGTGACGAGACGCTGGAGAAGGGTGCCAACAAGCATCACCAACTTATCGGCAAACTCGCACTGAGCACGCTGGGCGATGAACTGGGTGTCGTCTCTGACGTCGAATTCGATCCCGCGACGGGCGTACTGCTGCGCATTCAGCACACCCATGGTTCCACCCACGGCGACGGTCTCGTAGGTATCGGTTCCTACGCTGCCGTGCTCGAGGTCACCGCGGACTGAGACCAGCGAGTCACGCCACGGTTCATCAGATGACCGTGACTTCGCCGATGCCCAGCGCTCGGATGGCGTCGGCGTGGTGGGAGGCATCCCCCACCAGGACCAGCGTGCGCGGCTGCCCGGACCACGCGTTCCACGCCTCGATCAGGTCGGAAGAGCTCAGCTCACGCAGCTTGTTCAAATAGTCGGTGACAAATTGCGTTGAGAGCCCGTCCAGGGCCAGCGCCGCCGCCTGGTCGGCGACGACATCTGCGGTCGCGTAGCGGCCGGGTGCGGTCATGGCGATGAAGTCCGCCCCGGAGCGTAGTTCCTCGTCGGTGAACCCGTCACCGATGCTGTCCAGCACCGACCAGAGCTGCTGCACCGCATCCACAGTCGAATCTCCACGCACCGAGCCCGCTGCAACGAAGCTGCCGCTACCGCCGCGGGGCCGGAACCCCGCACCGAAGCCGTACGTGTAGCCCTTCTCCTCACGCAGCACCCGGTCGATCCGGGCACCCGGCGACCCGCCGATGAGGTAGCTCAGTACCGGGTAGGGCGCCCATCCGCCCACGACCGTGCGCGAGGGCCCGCGCCAGCCCAGTTGCACCTGGGTCTGCACCGATCCCGGCCGGTCCACGAAGACGACCCGGTGCCCACCCGTGCGCGCGTCGTCTTCGTGGGTAGCTGCTGCTGCGCCGGGACCCCACGCCCCCAGGGCGGCATCCACGTCTGCGAACACCTGCTCGTGGTCCTGGTCCGCTGCCACGATGACGCGGGCACCCGTGGAGTGCACGGTGGCGGCATGGAAATCGCGGACGTCAGCGGCGGTGATCGCAGCGACCGACTGCGCCCGCCCGGCGACCGGTCTACTGGCACGAGCGGTGGGCTGGTAGTGCGCACCGACCCATTCCAGTGCCGCACGGGATGCCGGGTCGGCCAGCGCGTGCTCGATGTCGGACAGCCGGGCTGCCACGGCCCGCTGCACTTCCTCTTCGGGGAAGACGGGCTCCGTGAGGCATTCGCGCAGCAGGTCCACAGCGGGTGCCATCGCACCCGTCGGGACGTCGACCTGCACACACAACCCCGACAGCGTCTGGGCGGCTCCCAACGCGACACCGTTGCGCTCGAGCAGTCCGGCGAACTCGTCCGGCCCGTGGCTGGCGGTGCCCTCGTCCATGGTGCGCGAGACGATCGTGGCCAGTCCCTCCAGCTCGCGCGGTTCCGCAGCGGCCGGTGCCGGGACGATCACCTGAACCGATGCGACATGCTGGCCGGGCAGGCGGTACACCGTCAGCGGCACCCCGTTACGCAAAGTGTGCTCGGTGGGCTGTGGAAAGGACCACGGAGCAGGTGGTGCGACATCCGGGCGGGCAATCTGACTCACGATGCGTCCTCGCGTCGGTAGATGACGGCGGCTGCGTGCTCCGGTGCCAGGAACTGCGCTGCAGTGTCCTGTATCTGCTCCGGGGTGATGGCCAGCAACTCCCCCAGATGAGTGTTGAGGTAGCCCGGTTCGTCATGCAGCAGGGTGTACTGGCTGATGAAGTCCGCTCGCTCCTCGATGCTCGCAAATGCCTGCAGCACCTGGCGGGTGGCACCCGCCCGCAGCACCTGCATCTCGTCGTCAGTGGGCGGTGTCTGCGCCAGAGCTACCAGCTCTTCGCGGATCGACTCCTGCACCTGCTCGACGCGGTGTCCGGCGGCGACGTCGGCGCCGAGCAGCCCCAGCGACACGCCACCGGCGAGACCGAAGGAGTTGCTGAACACGTGGTCGGCGGCGTGCTCCCGTCGCACGACACGACGGTGCAGCCGGGAGGTCGCCATCCCTGCCAGCAGATCCAGCGCCAGTTCGGCGGCCAGATAGCTGCAGGTGCCCTGCGTGCGGTCGGCGGGTAACCGGAACCCGAGGTAGATGCGGTCACTGGGCACGTCTTCGACCCGCTCGACGGTGGTGGGTGATGTCAGCGGAGGTAGCGGCGTCGAGACCGGCAAGCCCGGCCGTTCCAAGTCCGGCAAACCGCCGAAGTACTTCTGTGCTGCTTCGAAACCGGCTTGCGGCTGCACGTCACCGCACAGGGTCAACACGGTATTGCTCGGTCGGTAGTGGGCGCTGTAGAAGGCCTGCACGTCCTGCAGCGATGCGGCATCCAGGTCGTCCATCGAACCGATGGTGGAGTGGTGGTAAGGATGTCCCTCAGGAAAGACCGCCCCGTAGATGTCGGCGAGTGCGTTGCCGTACGGGCGGTTGTCGTAGCGCTGTCGCTTCTCCTCCTTGACCACGTCGCGTTGATTGTCCAGATTTGTCTGGGTCAGCGCGTCCAGCAGGTATCCGTGCCGGTCGGCCTCCATCCATAACGCCAACTCCATCGCGCCGGTCGGGACCACCTCGAAGTAGTTGGTGCGGTCGAACCAGGTCGTGGCGTTCAGCCGGGCGCCCGCCGCCTGCAACCGCGAGAAGTGCTCGCCTTCGGCGACGTTGCGCGATCCCTGGAACATCAGATGCTCGAACAGATGCGCCAGCCCGGTAGCGCCCGGCACCTCGTGCCGGGAACCGACACCCACCCAGAGATTGACCGCCACGGTGGGCACGTTGTGGTCGCTGGACACGACCACCCGCAACCCGTTCGCGAGCGTATGTGTGGCCACTTCGTAATCGAGGCGGGAGTCCTGCAGCGACTGGGGCGTCATCCGCGCGGTCATCCGACCTCGTTGGCCAGTGCGTCGATTCCCGCCTCATGGTCGTTGAGGGAGGGCCGTCCGCTGGTCGTGGACGGCGTGAAGTCTGCACCGAGCTTCTCGATCGCCAGGCGCGCGTAGATCTGCTGCTCGGTCGAAGTCCGCTCTCCTCGACCTCTGCCCAGGAAGGAGACGGTCCAGTGGAAGAAAGTGCCGATCCGACTCTTGAAGCCGATGATGTAGACGATGTGCACCCCGAGCCACATCACCCACGCCACGAACCCGGAGATTTCGACCTTGCCGATCTTGGCGACCGCGCTGAACCGGGAGACCGTGGCCATCGAGCCCTTGTCGAAATAGTTGAACGGCTTGCCGTCGTCGGGTTTACCGGCCAACCGCGCCTTGATCTTCTTCGCGGCATACTTCCCACCCTGGATGGCGACCTGCGCGACTCCGGGCAGGTTGTCCAGCGCGATCATGTCACCGACCAGGAAAATCTCCGGATGACCCGGCAGCGTGAGGTCTTTCTCGACGTGCACCCGGCCGCTCCGGTCGACTTTCGCACCCGTTCGGTCAGCGAGCATCTTGCCCAGTGGGCTGGCTGCCACTCCCGCCGCCCACACCTTGCACAGCGCTTCGATGCGGTGCTTGGCGCCGTCCGGCGACTCGTACTCGACACCCTCAGCATCGATGTCGGTGACTTTGGCATCCATGGTGACTTCGACGCCGAGCTTCTTCAATCGGCTGGCTGCCTTGGCTCCCAACCGTTTCCCGTACGGGGTGAGCACCGCGTCGGCTGCATCCAGGAGCACGATGCGCGCGTGCCGGCTCTTGATCGCCCGGAAGTCATGGGACAGCGTGCGCTTGGACAACTCGGCAATCTGCCCGGCCATCTCCACACCTGTCGGCCCGGCGCCGACGACAACGAAGGTCATGAGGCGGTTGACCTCCTGTGGGCGACCCGCGGCGGCGGCCATCTCGGCCAGTTCGAAGGCCCCGAAGATCCGACCGCGCAGCTCCAACGCGTCATCGATGCTCTTCATGCCCGGCGCGAAGCGTGCGAAGTGGTCATTCCCGAAGTAGGACTGGCCGGCACCAGCCGCCACGATCAGGCTGTCGTAGTCGTAGATGTTGGTCTGCTCCAGCGCGACTGCGGTGACCTGTCGTTTTTCGACATCGATGTCGGTGACGTGCCCGAAGAACACCCTGGCATTCTGCTGCCGGGAGAGCACCTCACGGGTCGACGGGGCGATCAGACCCTCGGACAGGATGCCGGTGGCGACCTGGTAGAGCAGTGGTTGGAACAGGTGGTACGTCGTCCCGGAAATCAATGTGACATCCACGTCTGCGCGCTTCAGGGCACGTGCTGCAAAGAGTCCGCCGAAGCCGGAACCGATGATGACGACGCGGTGGCGCCGTGTGGAAGTGTCCGAACTTGATGGCTGCATGATTTCTACGGTAGTCGGCGCGACATCGACTCGCATCGTCCGGCAGTAAGGTGAGGCCCGTTGCGACCTGTCCGCAGCGCCATGGCAGCTGACTATTTACCGTGTACGTGGAGGGGCGATGAGTCAACCGAACGATCCTTTCCGATCGCCGAACGAGACCCTTGCGGCGCCGATCGTCTGGACCGCGCCGGCCCCAGCATCCCGACAGCATCCGTGGTCGGCTCCGGATCCCTTCGCCGAGCCGCAGCGGCCGGCTCCGCCGACGCCCGTGACCCAGTCGCAGATCGACTGGCCACAACAGGACCAGCACGACCAGCAACCGGAGCCCGCGTTCCTGAAAAAACCTGAGCCCGAGCCCGAACCTGAGCCCGTCATTGAGCAGTTCGCTCCGCCGGTACCGACTCCCGCCGCCCCCACCGCTGAGGATCGACCCGCCGACGATGATGATGTCCTGACGATCGGGCGCGGTCGGGGTAATTCCATCGTGCTGGACGACATGCTGGTCTCACGTCACCACGTGCGCATCACCGCTGACGACGACGGGCTGGTCCTGCAGGACCTCGGCAGCCGCAACGGCACGTTCGTCAACGGGGATCGGGTCCAGAGCGCGGCACTGCACGAGGGTGACCTGATCGGTATCGGGTCGACCACCTTCGAAGTACGTGACGGCTGGCTCGTCAGCGTTTGATCGACGAAAGCGGTAATCAGGTGCAGAACGCCTCCAGCGGTGACCTCACTCTCAGCTTCCCCGGTGGCCACCGCCGACTGTCGGACGGCGAATCCGTCGTGGTCGGCAGATCCGGCGAGTGCGACGTGAGTATCCCCGACAGCAACGCCTCCCGACGTCATGTCCGCCTCACGCGGCAGGGCACCACAGTGCTCGCAACAGATCTGGGCAGCTCGAACGGGACCTGGATAGCAGGCGCCCGGATCCAGACGCCCACGCAGGTGTCGTCGGGCGGTTTTGTGCAACTCGGCGGTCCGACCGGCCCGGGTCTGCAGATTGGTTTCCTACCCGCGCCCGGGCCTGCGGCGCCGATCCCCGCAAACCTGATGCCCAGTAATACCGGAGTGGTCTTCGACCGTTACGCGGCACCGGCCGGTCCCCCGCCGGTGCAGGCTCAGCCTCATCAGCAGCCCGGGCGGCAGGTGCTGAGCATCGGTCGCGGTCGGGAGAATCAAATCGTCCTGGATGATCTGCTGGCCTCGCGGCGACACACGGAGTTGGTGTCCCGTCCGGGCGGGTTCGAGGTACACGATCTGGGCAGTCGCAACGGTACCTACGTCAACGGTCAGCGCATCTCGGTCGCACCGCTGGGTGAAGGCGACCTGCTCGCGGTCGGCCACTCGCGCTTCACGGTGGCACAGGGGCAATTGGTTGCCAACGTCGATCGAGGCGATGTCGCCTTCGTCGCCAACCACCTGTCGTACGTGCTGCCCGGCGGCAAGAAGCTGCTGGACGACGTCTCGTTCGCACTGCCCGGTTCCAGCCTGCTGGCCATCATCGGCCCGTCCGGGGCCGGCAAGTCCACCATGCTCAAAGCGTTGACCGGCGCAGCACCGGCAACCAGCGGGGAGGTCTACTACGACGGTCGCGACCTCTACCAGAATTTCCAGGATCTCCGCCACCGAATCGGGGTTGTGCCCCAGGACGACGTGGTCCACCGGCAACTCACCGTGCGGCAGGCGTTGCGTTTCGCCGCTGAACTGCGGTTCCCAGACGATCTGGACACCCATCTACGCACAGCGCGGGTCGAGGAGGTCATCGACGAACTCGGCCTGACCGAGCACGCGGCCACCAGGGTCGACCGGCTCTCCGGAGGCCAGCGCAAACGCACGTCGGTGGCGTTGGAGCTGCTGACCCGTCCCTCCCTGCTGTTCCTGGACGAGCCGACGTCCGGGCTCGATCCGGGCCTGGACAAACAGGTCATGCAGACGCTGCGGCAACTCGCCGACGGCGGACGCACCGTCGCGGTCATCACGCACAGCGTCGCCAACCTGCATGTCTGCGACAAGGTGCTGCTGCTCGCGCCGGGTGGACGGGTCGCCTACTTCGGCCCGCCGGACGGGCTGCTCGCCTTCTTCGGCGTACGCGATCACGCCGACGTGTTCACCGCTGTTGCTGCGGACCCGGCCGGTGTCGCGCACCGCTTCCGCACCTCCTGGCTGCACGAAGAGCAGGTCGCCGGCCCGTTGCGCTCACCCCGCGGCCTGCAACCACCGGAGGAGCCGCCGCGCCAGCAGAGCATCGCGGCGCAGTTGTCGACCCTGGCCCGACGACACCTGCGGGTCATCGCTGCAGACCGCGGTTACGCCACATTCATGGCTCTGCTACCGGTCGTCCTGGCCGTTTTGACAATGGTGGTGCCGGGTCAGTTCGGACTGTCGTTCACTACCGTCCTCGTGAGTGGCACACCCGTTCCGGCCTCGGGG
This sequence comes from Actinomycetota bacterium, assembly GCA_030853805.1. Lineage (GTDB taxonomy): Bacteria > Actinomycetota > Actinomycetes > Actinomycetales > Dermatophilaceae > Allobranchiibius. The sequence continues at coordinate 18,185 of JALYUK010000203.1, forward strand.
GTGGAGGCCAGCCAGATCCTGGTGATCCTGATCATCGGGTCGGTGTTCATGGGCACTGCGGTCAGCGTGCGGGAGCTGATCGGCGAGCGTGCGATCTTCAAGCGCGAGCGTGCCGTGGGTCTGTCCAGCACCGGTTACATCGCAGCCAAACTGCTGATTTTCGGGGTGATGACCTTGTTGCAGTCAGTGGTGCTGGTGTTACTTGTCGAGACCCGCAAGTCCGCGCCGAGCAGTGCCGTGGCCTTGGGCTCACCGACCCTGGAGCTGATCATCGCGTGTTGGTTGACGGCCCTGGCAGCGATGGCACTGGGCCTGCTGATGTCGGCGATCGTGCGTACCTCGGAGCAGGTCATGCCGCTGCTGGTGGTCTCGATCATGGCTCAGCTCGTGCTGTGCGGCGGATTGTTCCCTGTTGCCGGCCGCGTCGTTCTGGAGCAGCTGGCCTGGCTGGCACCCGCGCGGTGGGGTTTCGCCCTGAGCGCGAGCACCATTGATCTGGACCGGTTCTCGTTGAAGGACAAGGATTCGCTGTGGGAGCACACGGTCGGCAACGGCACGCTTACGACCGTCATGCTGCTGGTGCTCACACTGCTGTTCGCCGGCGCCGCTCTGTGGAGGCTGGACCGCGACCGGGCCGAGTAAAGACCCAGCCTCAACCCTGGCGGCGTAGCGACATTGCGCGCTGCGCCTCGCGGTCATCCTGCCGCTCACGCAGCGCCTGCCGCTTGTCGTAGAGCTTCTTACCGCGGGCCAGTGCGATTTCGGTCTTGGCCCGGCCGTCCACGAAGTAGAGCGACAACGGGATCAGCGTGTAACCGCTCTCCCGGGACTTGATCAACAACTTCTCGATCTGCTCGCGGTGCAGCAGTAGTTTGCGTCGGCGTAGCGCAGAGTGGTTGGTCCAGGTGCCCTGCATGTACTGAGGGATATGGACCCCCTCGAGCCAGAGCTCTCCACCGTATTCGGCGGCGTACCCGTCGACCAGCGACGCGCGCCCCATCCGCAGACTCTTGACCTCGGTGCCCATGAGGACGAGGCCCGCCTCGACCGTGTCCTCGATGAGGTAGTCGTGACGCGCCTTCTTGTTGTTGGCAACGAGCTTCTTGCCGGATTCTTTTGCCACTCGATCAATGGTAGCGATCGGGTGCAAACCGATTACTGCAACCAGAGCATCGGATTGACGTAGGTACCGTTGTCCAGCACCGCGAAGTGCAGGTGGCAACCGGTCGAACGGCCCGTCGTGCCGGAGTAGCCGATCAGCTGGCCGCGTTTGACCGCGCCGCTGCGGATCACGAAACCGGACAGGTGCTCGTACTGACTGGCCAGGTTCTGGCCCCGCACGTAGCCATGGTCGATGACGATGTTCCCACCGGCGATGCTGTCCGACCCGGCGAAAATGACCGTGCCATCGGCGGCTGCACGCACCGGGGTGCCGCACGGGTAGGGGAAGTCGTCACCAGCATGCAGCCGCAGCACACCGTCGACCGGATTGACGCGCATTCCGAAGACCGACACGATGCTGGACAGCGGCATCGGCGGGGTGAAGAAGCCGCTACCACGGGCCGACGCGGGGGCGGGTCCGGTGGCAGCGGGCGGCTTCGGGG
>JALYUK010000250.1 GCA_030853805.1 Actinomycetota bacterium
GGGTGTTATGCTCAGTATCAGCATTTACTCAATCAGAGTATTACCGGCTGTAAAGGTACCGAGATGACCGCGACGACGTACGACAAGGTCCGGCACGTGATACCCGAGGTCGAGTGGGCCACCTTCACCGACGACATTGCCGCGATCCTGGCCCTGAAGACCGAGCAGGACGCGGTGATCCTCGCCCACAACTACATGACTCCGGAGATCTACCACGGGGTCGCGGACATCGTGGGCGACTCCCTCGCATTGGCCCGCGAGGCCCAGCATGTGCAACAGGGCACCATCGTGCTCGCCGGAGTCCACTTCATGGCCGAGACCGCGAAGCTGCTCAACCCCTCCAAGCGAGTGCTTCTGCCTGACCTTCGTTCGGGTTGCTCACTCGCCGAAAGCATTACGCCGCACGATGTACGGGCGCTACGCGCCGAGCACCCCGGCGTGCCAGTCGTCACCTACGTCAATACCTCGGCGGCGATCAAGGCCGAGAGCGACATCTGCTGCACCTCCGGAAATGCGGAGCGCGTCATCGCATCGCTCGGTGTACGACGGGTCATCATGATTCCGGACCAGTACCTCGCGCGAAACATCGCCGCACGGATGGGTATCGAGGTCATCACCCACCCCGGGGCCTGCGAGGTACACGAGCGGTTCACCCCGCTGGACATCGCCGAAATCAGACAGGGTCACGAGGGGGTCGTGGTTCTCGCGCACCCGGAATGCCCGCCCGACGTGGTGCAGGTCGCCGACTTCGCCGGATCGACCGCAGACATGCAGGCCTACGTGCAGAACCACCGTCCGGCCAAGGTCGCGCTGATCACGGAATGCTCGATGTCGGACAACGTCGCGGCCGACCATCCGGATATCGAGTTCGTCCGACCGTGCAACCTGTGCCCGCACATGAAGCGCAACACCCTCGCCAGCATCCGCACCTCGCTGCAGGCCGGTACCAACGAGATCACCATCGACCCCGCGACTGAGGACGCCGCGCGGCTGTCGATCGAGCGCATGCTGGCGGTGTCCTGATGAGTGTGCCTGTCATCGTGGGGTCCGGCCTCGCGGGCCTGACCGTGGCCGGGGCGCTCGCGCCAAAGCCGTGCATCCTGATCACCGCGGCTGAACTGACCGGGGGCGCCGCCAGTATGTGGGCTCAGGGCGGCATCGCTGCGGCGCTCGGTGCCGACGACTCCCCCGCTCTGCACGCCGCAGATACCGCCACAGCCGGCGCCTATCTAGGTGACGCGCAGGCGATCAACCGCATCACCACGGCAGCGCCGGACGTCGTCCGTCACCTGCTGGCCCTCGGGGTGCCCTTCGACATCCGTAGCGGCGACGGGACCCTGGACCTGGCGCTCGAAGGCGGCCACTGCCGCAGGCGCATCGCACACGCCGGAGACCGCAGCGGCGCCGCGATCACCAGCACCGTCGCGCAACACATCGCCGCGCTCGGCAGCGTCGAGGTGCGGGCAGGTCACCGCGCCCGACGACTGCTACTCGACGCGCACGGCCAGGTCAGCGGCCTGATCGTAGAAGATGCCGCCGGCGCTGTGACCGAAATCCACACCGACCGGGTGGTCCTGGCAACGGGCGGTCTCGGTGGCCTTTTCGCGCACACCACCAACCCGCGCACCGCTCTCGGGCAGGGCGTCGCCATCGCCGCGCGGGCAGGTGCCCGGACCGATGATCTGCACTTCGTGCAGTTCCACCCGACGGCTCTCGACGTCGGTCTGGACCCGATGCCGCTGTTGACAGAGGCGTTGCGCGGAGCAGGCGCGGTGCTGCTCGGCGACGGCGAACGGTTCATCGACGAGTTGCAACCTCGCGACGTCGTCGCGGCCGCTGTGTGGGCCCAGGCGCAGCGTGGCCATCGGGTGACGTTGGATGCCCGGCACGTGCCGGACGTGGCAGCGCGATTCCCGGCCGTAGCCGAACTCGTCGCAGCGGCCGGTCTCGATCTCGCGCACGATCTGCTGCCCGCTGCGCCCGCAGCGCACTACTCGATGGGTGGAGTCACCGTCGACCGGCGATCGCGCACGTCGGTGCCCGGGTTGTGGGCGGTGGGCGAAGTGGCCCGCACCGGTCTGCACGGTGGTAATCGACTCGCATCCAATTCTCTGCTGGAAGCCGTCGTAACCGGTGAGGCGGCAGCCGCAGATCTCCTGGACCCCGAGTGGTCAGCTCGCGCCAACGAAGTCGCCACCGCTGACGCAGACTGCACGCGTGCGCACAGCAGCGGGCGGGAAGTCCCGCTCCAGCAGATCCGCGACACATTGCAGCAGGCCTGCGGTGTGCTGCGCTCGGAGCACGAGCTGCGGGCAGCGGTGGAGCGCCTCGAGGGCTGCACCCATGAAGACGCGGCGTACGTTGCATGGTTGATCGCCCGATCGGCTCTCGCGGATCCGCGCAGCGTCGGCGCCCACCGCCGTGTCCAGAACGCACCGGCTGAGAACTCGACGGCAGGGAGCATCGTGTGAGCACCGACCTCGCACTCGACGCGTTGATCCGACGCGCCCTGGAGGAAGATCTCGGAGGTATCGGTGACATCACGACCCAGGTGACGGTGCCCGCGAACATCGGCGGTTCGGCGTACGTTGTTGCCCGCGAAGACGGGGTTCTATCCGGATCATGTTGCGTCACCTCAGCATTCGCACTGGTCGACGCGGATCTGCAGGTGCGCTGGGATGCCGTCGATGGTGATCGGGTGCAACCCGGCGACGTCGTCGCGTCCGTGCGGGGTCGAGCAGCATCGATCCTGTGCGGGGAGCGGGTCGGCCTGAACCTGCTGTCGCACTGCAGTGGCATCGCCACCCGTACCGCGACGCTGGTGCGCCTCGTTGAGGGCACCGGTGCCCGCATCGCTGATACCCGCAAGACGATGCCAGGTCTACGGGCGCTGGAGAAGCAGGCAGTCGTGCACGGTGGCGGGATCAATCACCGCTTCGGCCTCTTCGACGCCATCCTCGTCAAGGACAACCACATCGGGCTGGGTGGCGGGCTGGCGTGCGTGCTCGACCGACTCGCAGCGCACCGCGGCCACCTCGTCCGCGTCGAGATCGAGGTGGACAACCTCGACCAGTTGCGGCAGGTCCTTGCCTTCGACTGCAGACGCGTGCAGTCGGGTCGACCCCCTGTGGTCCACGCCGTGCTGTTGGACAACATGACCCCGGGCCAGGTCGCCGACGGTGTTGAACTCGTGCGCGTTCATCCCACGTCCGTCGTGGTGGAGGTCTCCGGCGGGGTGACCGAGGACTCGGTGCGGGCCCTGGCCGAAGCCGGCGCCGATGTCATCTCGGTGGGCGCCCTCACCCACAGCGTCACCGAGCTGGACTTCGGGCTCGATCTGCGCAGTGAGTCAGCAAGCTCTGACTAACCCAGCAGTGGTGTGCAGACGGTTTCACTTCAGGTTCTCAGGTGCGCTACCTGTCGTCGGCGACCTGCAGGGCTTATCGCAACGAAGCGATCAGGACATCGTCGCCGCTGCGGCATCGGAGTTGGGCCGCCTGAGACAACTCCTCGCGGGGCCCGGGACCGCAGTAGTCATCTCACGTCGAAACCACCGCATGTCATCAAGCCTCCACTCTCGTCGAACTCAACCCCAACGCTCGTTCCAGGGTTGAGTTGTAATCAACCACATGTTCAGCCAGATACGAGCTATGACCGGTACGGAATCCCCAACTGCGCCTATCGGAAGGACATTGGCGCCCGACGTACTCTGGGAGAACGAGATCGAGGCAGGAGGGCCCAGCGATGACGCCACATTTAGGCCAACACAATGAGCGTGGGATCGATGGTGCCTTCTTACCTCGGCGCCGACTTCTCAACATCGCCGGAATTGCTCTGCTCTGCGTGCCAGCCATAGCCGGCGTCACGAGCATTTCCCACGACTCTGCTACGCAACGACAGCCTGCGGCGGTGCCGAACGTGAGCGGACCAGGCCAACCAACGACCCCCACGGCACAGTGTCCAACAGCCGCAGACGGCCACATCACCAACCTCCCTCCTCCACGGCGTCCACAATCCAGAGCGGGGACTTCAACCGCACCGATCGCGCCCGCTTCGCCACCACGGCCGCACTCGAGGCCAACCGTTTCGCCAGCAACTTTGATCATCTGCCCAGCCGGGACGTGACCTGCGCCTAGATGTCTGCACTCACCAGCTGACCATCGGCGATCGGAGGTGACGTCCCGCTGGTGCAATCGAGAAAAGCTTCGCGGTGACCTCGGATCAACCGGCTCGACCGGACATACTTCCCGGATGCTTCTGCGCGACCTTCGTACGTCGATAGAACTAGTGGTGAACGGTTACCAATTCCCGGATACTGGATCGGAAGACCAGCCAGAGGACCAAGAGTCCTGGGATTCCAACTGGCTCATCATCCACGGCACCGTGACTACTAGAGAGGGCTCGCCATGGTCATTCCAGCAACCCTGTCTGACAACGTGGGAGGTGGCCGAGTTGGCCGACTGGTTTCAGAACGTCGCAGCTGGTCTCACACCACCGCTCCCACCCGAGGCCAGGGAGCCAGATTAAGCTTCCTCCTATGCTCCTGCTGGATGGTTGACAGGGACTGCCCCAGGTTTGGTTGACACTCGGGGTGGGTTGTTCTTAGGCCGCGTTTGCGGTCGTGTAGATCATCTCAAATTCGACCGGGGTGAGTTTTCCAAGGCGTCGTTGTCGACGTCGGCGGTG
>JALYUK010000251.1 GCA_030853805.1 Actinomycetota bacterium
GCCAGGTTCAGTGCCCGTACGAGCTGACCTCTTTGTGCATCGTCAGGTCGTAAGAATAAGTCACCAGACGATCGCCGTTGTCGTACCTCCAGGGCTCGGAGATTGCGACGAACACCATCCGCGTATACAGGGCGGTTGCACGGGTGTTCGTCTCGCGGACGTCAAGGTCGACGCGCTTCATCCCAGCTTTATACGAGTGCTCAACCGCGTCGATGACCAATCCCGCGCCGTGGCCGCGGGAGGCGACCGACGGGTCGACACAGATCCGCGACAAGAGCGCGATGCCCTGCCGCCGTGTAATCGTCAGGGCAAACCCGATCGGTGCGCATCCGATCACGGCGAACCGCACGATCGGTTGCTCGAAGGCGCTTCGTGCTCGGCCTGCGACCTCGCCCACGACGTTCAAACCGTCTCGTTGCGCGATCAACCGGGTCCATAGATCCACGCAGCCCTCGATGTCATGGCGTGATCCCAAACGGATGCGGCTGCTCACAGCACGAGTATCGCTGTCCACTGACTATCGCGCCCAGCTCGACCTTCGAGGATTCTCCGATGATTTTGGCGCCGCCGTGTCGCAAGGGGATCCCTGACCGGGTTGGATTGATCCGAGGCCATACCTAGACAGTCTTGGTATGGTCGTTCAATGAAATCGGATCTCTTGCGCGGCCATCTCGACAGGCTCCTGTTGGCAGTGCTGGTCGAGAAGCCGGGACACGGCTACGCCTTAAGCCAACGACTCGAGGAACGCAGCGGGGGCACGTTCTGCGTTCCGGAGGGGTCGCTTTATCCGGCACTGCAACGTCTGGAGCGTGCCGCGCTGGTGGTCAGTACCTGGCATGTCGTCGAGGGCCGACGGCGGCGGGAGTATCGGTTGACCTCGGCCGGGCGGAATGCGGTGTCTGAGTCGGCGAAGGAATGGCAACTGTTTTCAGGTTCCGTGGATCGCGTGATGGGGGGCTTGGCATGAGCCACGTGGATAACTACTTGCGCGAGCTGCAACGGCTGGTGCACGTGCGAGGGCCGAGGCGACGTCGGCTGCTGACTGAATGCCGTCACCATCTGCAGGACGCGTGCGCGCAGTACGGGTCGAAGGAAGCAGTCCGAAGGTTCGGCACAGCCCAAGAGATCGCGGCGTCGTTGAATACCGAGATCGCGGCCCGCCGTGCGCAGGGCGCGACCGTTGCCACGGTCCTAGGGGTGTTGACCGCGGGTGGTTCAACGCTGGCACTGTTACATGCCTCCGAGACTGGCGCGACCGCACCGGTCGGCTGGGCGATCGTCTTCTTCGCTGCCGCGCAAGTGGCGGCAGTCTGCACCGCGCTAGCCGTCCTGCAGGCCACCGCACAACGACGCCAACTGACCACCGCGCAGGATGTGGCACTGCTGTGCCGGCGCAACAGTTACGCCCTGCTAGCCGCGGGGATCACGATGTTTGCCGCCGGCGCGGCAGTACCCGGACACGGGTCAGCGGTTCTGTTGCTCCCGGGACCAGCCCTGGCTGCGGCGGCCGGGCTGAGAGTTGCCAGCACTCGAACTATCATCCGAGGACTACCGGCTAAACGAGGGCCACTGGTTCACTCACCGCTGAAAGATCTGGGCACCCTGACCGGTCTCACACTCCCAGACCAGCAAGGCACCAAGTTACTTGCGGCGACCATCGTCGTGGCCTCAGCCGCAGCGTTCGTGTGGGACCACCAAGACCAGGGAACAGTCACGTCCGCGCTGACCACCGCTAGCATCCAAGCCACCCTCGTGCTCCTCGGATTCCTCCTCCTGGGCCCCGCCCTGGGACTGCGACCTCGTCGGCACCGGACATGAGGACGTGCGCGCCGGCCGCGCAGATAGCCCCTACGCGCAGATAGCCCCTAACAGCGGACACCCGAGTCAGTCGGACTACTGCTTCGCTGACTCAAGGAAGGAACAACGGCCCGTACAACAAATAGATCTCGTGGCCGGTAGCCGATCGCCGACCGGGACTGGCCAATGATTGAGACTGGGTCCGATTTTGCCCACGGGTGGAGTGGGTCATGCATGAGCTTCGGCTTGTGGTGGGCCTCGCTGGTCTTATCTGCTTCTCAAGCGCGTGGAGGATCCTTATGGGGAAGGTTTGATCTAGGTCTACATACTGATTTTCTCGTTGTGTGATTTTTTGACCATTGACGTCACTGAGGTGTGGAGGCATCGATGAGGACGAAGGCGCACCAGGGGCCTGAGGCGCACCGGGGGCTGGGGGCCGCCGTCGGGCGGTCTTATGGCGGTAAGACATCCCTGGAGCGTGATTCTGCTCGGCGAGTCAGATTGCACAAGGCTGCTTTGGATCTTTTCAGTGCGCAGGGTTTCGCGGCGACCACGATCGACGCTATGTGTGCTCGCGCCAGGGTTTCGACGCTGCACTTCTACCAGATGTTCAAGGACAAGGAAGGGGACTGCCCCAGGTTTGGTTGACACTCGGGGTGGGTTGTTCTTAGGCCGCGTTTGCGGTCGTGTAGATCATCTCAAATTCGACCGGGGTGAGTTTTCCAAGGCGTCGTTGTCGACGTCGGCGGTG
>JALYUK010000287.1 GCA_030853805.1 Actinomycetota bacterium
CAGCCTTGGAAGGTGACCCCGAGGCCTATCTTCGCGTAGTGTCACTCTCTGCCCAGGCAGCCGAGAGCATTCCGCTCCTCCTCAATTCGGCCGTGTCAGCCACCAGGACAGCGGGCCACAGTTGGGCGAAGATCGGGCAGGAGCTCTGGATGAGCCGGCAGGCGGCCCAACAGCGCTTCACGGCCGCAGCTGAAACACCAGTCGCAGCCGTCGGTACAGTACGAAAGCTTCACCCACTGACAGCATTCGACGAGCTGGAGGCCCTTGACCGTGCGGGCAAGGGCGGCTGGCATTCAATCGGCTTCGCAATGCTGTATCATCTCGTCGAGGAGTCCGACGAATAATGGGAACACCTCCAAGTGCGGGCAACGAGTTCCCGCTCCTCCCTGGAAGCGGCAGGATGGCAGCGGATTGAGCTTATGTGGTTCCCATGGGCCTACTACCGGCGGATGACCGGAAACCCGATCGATCCGGGCCGCGGGTCAGAAGACTGATCCCAAAAAACGGCGACGGTCTATGAACACTGCGGATTTGTCTACCAGGGGCGCAAACGGGCGGCACTAAAATTTGATGCCGAGTACGTCGATGCCATCGTCATGTAGATACTCCGATACGACTGGGAACAGCACACCAGGGCATGCGCGGACAACGCCGCCATGGGGAGTTTCTTCTCGCTGCTGCAAAAAGTAGGTGCTGAACCAAAAAGCGCTAACACCGATCGAGTTTGAGACAATAATCAAGACCCCTCAACCGGTCGCCGAAATACCAGCCCAAACTGTCAACTGAACGTTGGGCAGACCCGAGGACGCTAAAACGCCGACGGTCGAGCCAGCAGGGAAGAACCCGATTGTGCCAAACGACAAGCCAGCGGACATCACCCCGGACGGACACTACCTCATCATTAATGGGAGGAGGTGGAGGGCGAGCGATCCATCTATCCCTGCGAAACTGCGTCAGGAACTCGTCGACGAACTGATGGCCGCTCGACGAGCCGTCAAGGCCGGTGAAAACGATGCTCGAGCCCGAGTGAACGATGCAAAGATCGCGCTGGGTGAACGTGGCCAACCCTGGTGGGAAGCGAGCGATCCTGCGGCATTCGATGAGAGAATTTCTGCGACCATTCGAGCACTTCTACGCAAGCGCATGGACTCGTCGATCTGCCCGAGCGAGGTCGCCCGAATCGTGCGTGGTGACGGCGATGCTTGGCGTGAGCACATGAGTGACGTCCGTCGTGTCGCGTCTGGGATGGCTCACCGCGGCGAGCTCGTTGCAACCCAAAAGGGCATCCCGGTAGAAGCTGACGGCGTACGAGGTCCTATTCGACTCAACCGCGGCACCTATGTCCGTAAAGCACCCTCTGGTCACGGACCCGAGCAGTCGGATTCCGAACCCAAGCGCAGCACCCGGTGACCTTCAAAACATCGACCAAAACATCGACCAGAATGCCTGCAGCTGCCCTTGCCTGTCCGTTCAAGGGCCGGCAAATTCAGGCGGTCGTTACATCGGTGGTCATCTCCGCCCGCCGGGTGGGATAGCGTTTGAAGCACTGGCGGATTTTCGTGGTGTTGCACCCTTCGACCTCTCGCTTCTGCACGTGTCTGCGGTGGCGCAGATGCGTCCCCCGTCACCCATTACCACTATCAGCCGTCAATTGAAACTGCGCGTGGAGCAGGGAATCCGAGGGCAACGTATCCGGCTGCACATTTGTTCAGCGACGCGGCCAATACCGGGGTGGACTCGTCGTTGGAGTCGTAAACCTGCGCCAACGCTTTCCCCGGATAGGCCGGAGGATTCGCCTCCGTGCCCGAGCGTGGAACACCCAACGTCGACGAACTCAACCGAGGCTGGCTCACGGATGACCAATTTCGGATCGTTGCGGGAACCTACAACTTGCGGGAACCCACAACTAGTGCGCGGCGGATCGTGGACTCCGTGCTGCCCCGATTGGTACCGTTACGTAATGCGGCCCCTTAGGTATTCCATCAACATCACGCTGGACGGCTGCGTCGATCATCGCGATATGCCCGCAGATCAGGAGGGGCACCG
>JALYUK010000307.1 GCA_030853805.1 Actinomycetota bacterium
CTTCCGGAGCGACTGCCCGAGATGCCCGAACGCCTGGATCACTGTCGAGCCATCGCCACTGCGCTTCGACCGGTTGCTGGGGTCACGGTCGTGCCCGATCCACCCCATACCCAGATGATGCATCTGCTGCTCCAGGCCGACCAGAACACAGTCGAAGAGAACGCCGCACGCATCCTGGAGCGCGACGGATTGCAGACCTTCCGCACGGCGCAGCCGACCATCGACCCGAACGTCGTGAAGGTGGAGCTGACAGTGGGCCGGGCGACGATGCAGCTGAGCCCCGACGAGGTCGCCGCGGTGATCCGCGAATTGATCAGCTGATCACCATCGACGCTGTCGTCTCACCGAGCATCCGCACCTGCTGCGCAGCAGTTGGCGGGCTGCCTCGCGGCTTCCTGAGACCTGCGCCGCGGGATGATTCGCTGCTTGCTTCGCTCGAAGACTCCGGGTTTCCGCGAGCGAGCACCACAGTGACGGTGCAAGCGTTGCCGCAGGTCGCGAGGCTAATCGCAACGCCGTTCATTGCGGAGGGCATCCGGCATCCATGTCGCCGGGCTGCTCGATCTCTCCGACCTGCCCATGCGCCTGCACTGCGCCGAACGGGCCTGGGCGATGACCGGCGAACACGCACCCGTAGGCGGCGTCCGCCCGGCGCTGCAGGCCCGGTCGATCGATGAGTTCGAACTGGACGGGCCGCCGGTGCTGACGTTCGCTCGCAGCCACGACCTGCTCGGTGACGGCTCAGTCGTGCTGGTGGACCTGGCCGGCCACACACCGGGAAGCGTTGGAGTGCTGTTGAACACCGATGACGGTCCGGTGCTGCTTGCCGGTGACGCGGCCTGGCACACGACTCAGATCGAGCATGTCTGTCACAAGGCGTCCTATCCCGGGTTGCTCGTCGACGAAGACCGGCCGCTGACCCTGACCACACTGCACCGGTTGCATGCGATCCGAGACAAGGTGCGCATCATCCCCGCCCACGACCCAGACGCTGCCCGCGCCATATCCAGATGATGAGCCCCGATGAGATTGCCGACGTGATCCGCTGAATTTGAGGGTGGTCGGCGCGGGCCTGCGAACGGCCGAATGCGTTGCAACGTCGTGTAACGCTTCCGCTCAGGCTCGCGACAGGGTGTGATGGGGAGCACATCTTGAAAAGGAGTGTGCGATGACGCAGATCATCGATGAGAAGACAACAACGGCGACTCCCGGAGAACGGGTGGACCGTTGGCTGCAGGACTTCGAAGCAGCGCTGGCGGCGCGCGACGTGCAGGGCGCGGCCCGCCTGTTCGCGGCCGACAGTTTCTGGCGTGACCTGGTGGCGTTCACCTGGAACATCAAGACGGTCGAAGGCCCCGCCGGGGTGGCCGACATGCTCACGCACTGCCTGGACGGCGCCGACCCCAGCGGGTTCGTCACCACCGAGGAGCCGACGGAAGCCGACGGTGTCATCGAGGCATGGATCGCTTTCGACACCGCGGTCGGCCGCGGCAAGGGCCACCTGCGGCTGAAGGAGGAGGGTGCATGGACCCTGCTGACCAGCCTTCGCGAGCTCAAGGGGTTCGAGGAGTCGCAGGGATACGACCGGCCACAGGGTGTCAGTCACACCTTGACACCCGGGCGGCTGTCCTGGAAAGAAGAGCGGGAACTAGAGAACCGCGAGCTCGGAAGCACCCGTGAGCCCTACGTCGTGGTGATCGGCGGCGGTCAGGGCGGCATCGCTCTGGGTGCCCGGTTACGTCAGTTGAATGTGCCCGCCGTCGTACTTGACAGGCATGACCGACCCGGCGATCAGTGGCGCAGTCGGTACAAGTCGCTGTGCCTGCATGATCCCGTCTGGTACGACCACATGCCCTACCTGCCGTTTCCGAAGAACTGGCCGGTCTTCGCACCGAAGGACAAGGTGGCCGACTGGCTCGAGATGTACACCAAAGTCATGGAGGTGCCGTACTGGCCACGTTCGACGGTCGAATCGGCGTCTTTCGACGACGAATCGAAGACGTGGACCGTGCAGGTGGACCACGACGGCGAACCGATCACGTTGCATCCCAAGCAGTTGGTCTTCGCGACCGGAATGTCGGGCAAACCGAACACGCCGGACTTTCCGGGCATGGACATCTTCAAGGGTGAGCAGCAACATTCATCCCAGCACCCCGGCCCGGAGGCGTACTCAGGCAAGAAGGTCGTGGTGATCGGCTCCAACAATTCCGCGCACGATATTTGTGGAGCGTTGTGGGAGAACGGCGCCGAGGTCACCATGGTGCAGCGCTCGTCCACCCACATCGTGAAGTCCGCCAGCCTGATGGACATCGGGTTGGGTGACCTCTACTCCGAACGCGCCGTGGACGCCGGTGTCACCACAGACAAGGCGGACATGGTCTTCGCCTCGCTGCCCTACCGAATCATGCACGAGTTCCAGATCCCGCTGTATGAGCAGATGGCCGAGCGCGACAAGGACTTCTACGAGCGGCTCGAGCGGGCCGGCTTCTGGCACGACTGGGGCGAAGACGGATCAGGGCTCTTCATGAAGTATCTGCGCCGCGGCTCCGGCTATTACATCGACGTGGGCGCGGCCGACCTGGTCGCAGACGGCAAGATCCACCTTGAACACGGGCAGGTCGACCACCTGACCGAACACACCATCGTGCTCGATGACGGCACCGAGTTGGCGGCGGACCTGGTCGTCTACGCCACGGGGTACGGGTCGATGAACGGGTGGGTTGCCGACATCATCGACCAGGACGCCGCCGACCGCATCGGCAAGGTCTGGGGCCTCGGGTCGGACACGGCCAAAGATCCAGGGCCCTGGGAGGGTGAGCAGCGCAATATGTGGAAGCCGACCCAGCAGGAGGCGCTGTGGTTCCACGGCGGCAACCTGCACCAGTCACGGCACTACTCGCTCTACCTGGCCCTGCAGCTCAAAGCGCGGTACGAGAACATCCCGACCCCGGTGTACGGGCTGCAGGAAGTGCACCACCTGAGCTGAGATCTCACCGCAACTCGCTTATTGGGCAGTGAACTGGCTGATCGTCTTACCCACCCACCACGCCATGGGGCAGCTTTCCGCCCTCAGAACACTCGATGTTGAGTAATATCAACATGTCATGCAGACTTTCATCATGTACGTTCCCCGGTTCATCGAGCCCACGATGTCCGAGCTGATCGGCGCCACTCCCGTCGTGTTGCTAGAAGGGCGCGATCGGTCGGCAAAACCAGCCTTTTGTCATCCCTCGTGTCGAAAGGCTCCCTGCGCACGTCAGTGTCACTGACCGACCCTGTGCAGCGGGCGGCAGCGAGGCGAAATCCGCTCGAATGGTTGCGCAGTCTGCCGCAGCCCTTCGCGATCGACGAGGCACAACTGGCACCAGAGCTACCGGTCGCGTTGAAGCGGCTGCTGGATGAGACCGGGGACAACCTTCGGTGCGTCCTGACGGGTTCGGCCGCGATCGGGCGAACCGGACTGGGTGGCACCGATCCGCTGGCTCGCCGATCTGTGCGACTCGCGCTCGAGCCCCTGACAGAGGCGGAGCTGATCAACACCACGCCCTGGTCGGTCGTTGACCAACTGTTCGACGGCCAACCAGCCGCAGGAGCCTCGAGTGCGCCGGTCGACTGGCGCGACCACATCGTGCGCGGCGGGCTGCCTCGGTATCGCGTCGGGGACGACCACGGATCTACCAGCTGGCGGCGTCGACGGTTGCTCGCGGATGTCGACTCGATCCTGACCAACGACGTGCTGCCCGATGTGAGATTCGATCTGCGGACGGCGCGCGATGTGGTGCAGCGAGTGCTTCGCACACCCAGCGGTGAGGTGAAGGCTGCATCAATAGGAAGTGCGCTCGAGCTAGACGCTCGCACGGTCAACCGCTACCTCGACATAGCCGAGCGGCGATTCCTGCTGCATGAACTCCCAAATTTTCGTCAATCCATCAGACAGTCCGCCAGGACGACCGCGAAAATCTATCCCGCAGACGTGGCGCTTTCAGCCGCTCTCCTCCTGCAGGGGGAAGGCTCGTTCGACGACGATCGCATCCGCGGCGGCCTGATGGAAGCCCATGTCGTGCAGCAGATCCGGGCGCACGTGGCATGGTCGAGCGCACGGGTCACTGCCTTCCACTGGCGAGAGTCGCGAAACGGCCGCACAGACGAAGTCGACGTGATCCTCGAGGACGAGCGCGGTCGCCTCGTAGCTGTCGAGGTGAAGTCCGCCGCATCCTCGCGCCACGATGACTTCCGGGGAATCCGTGCTTTCCAGGACAAGTTCCCGGACAGGTTCCACCGCGGCTATGTCGTTGTCACCGAGGGAACACCGACGAACGTCGGACCGAATCTGTGGACGCTGCCGATTGCCTCCCTGCAGTCGCAGGAGTTCTGGACCACTTCCACCTCAAGCGCGCCGGCGCACTCAGCGCCCATCTCTCCCAACAGAGCGACAAGCAACCCACCCATGCCTACCGATGCCCGCGTCTTCATGAGCTACACCCATGCCGACCAGAACAGCGCCTATGCCGGGGACCTTCAGCAGTTCGCCCGCGACGTGGTGGACACCTTGGACGGTATTCATGGACGCACGGCCGAGTTGTTCATCGACCAGGATGACGGTCGATGGGGGGAAGATTTGTGGGCGCGGCTGGAAGCAGAATTGGAGTCAGCGACCTTCTTCCTTCCGTTCATCACCCCGCGGTATCTGAAAAGCGAGAGCTGCCGTCATGAGTTCACCCGATTCCTCGACGCTGCGGAACGTGCCGGAGCACCCCATCTGATGCTGCCCTTGTTGTGGATCGCGGCGCCGGCGATGCCGGCATCCACCAACTCAGATGTGATCGCCCAACGTCTTCAGCGGACGCGTCACATCGACGCCACCGCTGCCCGCACCGGAGACCGCAGCAGTGTGCAGTACCGGCAACTGGTCGAGCAGGCGGCTGATCAGCTCGCACAGGTGATGTCTGAGCGCGAAGCCGCGCCGACCCGCGAGGGAACTCCTCTGGGGCCGGTAGAGGATGTCGACGTTCCTGCCTTGGACGACACCGTGGTCGAGATCGAAGATCTCATCCCTGCGGTCGAATCGGCCCTTGAGACCTTCCTCAACCGGCTTACCGTCCTGGGGTCCACCATGGAGACCGCGCTTGTCATCGACCCATCTCAGTCTCCACGCCTGTTGCGACAGAGCCTGACCACCGCCGCACGAGCACTGCAGGCACCCAGCTCTGAACTCACGGAAGCTTCTGGCATCGCTATCGCGCTCTGGCAGGACCTCATGTCAAAGCTCAACGCGCTCGCGCAGATATCGAGGGATCTGGGTGAACCGGTTCCTGCCGAGATCATGGCTGAAATTGAGCAGTTCGCCGATGAAATGACCGGTCTGGACACCGCTGAACTGGCGTTGATCGCAAGTCAGATGCCGCGACTCTCTTCGCACCTTGCCCCGGCAGCACGCTCGCTGAATGCCGCAGTCGCGACGGTGAAGACGATGGGCCAGAGCGCCCAAGCATTTGTCGATGCGCAGTCGGCAGAAAACAATTGAATAGGCGACGCTGCGAAAGGGGCAGGGTCATCGCCGGTCGCGGGCGCGACCTACTCAGGCGCCTCCATCAGTGACCGAATCGCTTCTGCGCTGCTTGCTTGGTCACGCCAAGTGCGACACCGATGCTCAACCAGGAGTCTCCAGCTTCGCGCGCCTCTCTGACAGCATCGTGCAACTCACGATCGGCGCTAGCAACACCCGCCTGGGCCGCGATGATCCTTCGGAAGTGCACTGCATCCCGCACGTTGGTCGAAGACGGGTCCAGGTCATCAAGGACGCTCTCAATGTCGTTCAGTCCTGTTGTCGACATATCAGCTCACCTCAGAAACTCGTAGAACTTCGGTCGGAGACGGTTCGCGTGGATGATCCGACTGGCGTCTTCGGCTGGTAATGCTACCAATTCAAGCCGTGCACCTGTGCGGTCTGGACCAATGACGATGAGCCGTTCTTCGCCGTATTGCTCAATCGTTTCCAGAGCCGTGGGACTGCGGCGACACGATTCTCAACCGTAGGTTGATCTTTCCAAGCACGCCAGCACGAGCCCATTTTCGCCCTGTCGCTCGCCGAGGTAGCTACCTGACCGCAAGATACAAACGGCTGCTGACGGGAGCTTCGTGGGCGACACGATTCGGCACCCATCCCCCGGCAGGAAGCGGCACTCCAGCTTCGTCGGCGACTGTGCGGTAACCATGAGGCAGCACACGTCACCCGCCGGACCGGCTGGCGCGGTCACAAGTCGAGGACGCGACGCAGCCCCCGGGCAACGTCGCTCAGCAGACTTTCTGGCACTTCGCCGCAAGCACGGTCGAGATCTGCCTTGTTCAGCGTCACAACAGCGGTGACGTTGGCAACGCAGTCTTTTGGCAAACCGGTGACCGCCGCCGGGAGGAAGACGTTTCCCGGCATCACTGCCAGTGCAGTATTGGAGGTGACCACGACGGCCACCACCGTCGCGAGCCGACTGTCGTTGTAACTGTCAGCCTGCACGATCAACACCGGTCGCTTCTTGGCCGGGCGACTACCGACGGCTTGGCCGAGGTCTGTCCAGCAGATCTCGCCTCGGCGGGTCACCATTCGTCTTCGGTGTCAGCCAGCACCTGGTGGGCCACAGCCACCGCAGCCGCGAAGGAGTCGTCAACCGCGCCCAGCCGCTCCAGGGCCGCATCGATCTGCCGTGCCACGGACTGTGCATCCAGTTGATCGAGATAGTTGTCAGCGGCGCGTGCAAAAAATTCCGAGCGGCTCAGCCCGAGTGTTTTGGCGCGGTCCGAGGCCCGGTCGAAGATCTGATCTGGGACTGAAATGGCGGTCTTCACGAGAAAGGTATAACCAAGTAATACCTACAGTTGCATTCGGCTTGACTGTGTCTCTTGGTTGTTTCGCTGCGAAAATCCCGCAGATGGTCACCCACATACTCAAGACCGCCGCCGATCATTAATGCCAACCGTCCAACCGTGGAGGACGCAGATGTTCAACTTCTCACCGGTCCCTAAATGGTCGCCGAGGCTACCGACGTGGCCGTGTTCTATCTGAACCCACCGGACAACGCGACCGAGCTGTGCGTGGATGAGAAGTCACAGGTCCAGGCGCTGGACCGAACCGCACCGATGCTGCCGATAAAACCGGGCCCGCCGAGCGGCGCACCAACGACTACAAGACGCCCAGCACCACGACGTTGTTCGCGGCGTTCGACGTCCCGACCGCCACCGTGACCGGTGCCTGTAAACCGCGTCACCGCCCACCAGGAGTTCTCGGCGTTCCTGAAGCAGATGCGAGGGCCTACGGCGACCAGCAGTTGCACCTGGTAACGGACAACGACTGCACCCACAAAAAGGCCCAGAGCGGCGACATATTAGCAGTTAACCCGCGGATCATCGGGCACTTCACCCGATTTTCGGGGTCCTGGTTGAACCTGGTTGAACCTGGTCGAGGTCTGGTTCGGGATTAGCGAACGCCAAGCAATCCACCGCGGATCCTTCGGATCCGTGAACGACCTTGAAGCTACGATTTGGGCCTTTGCCACCGGCTGGAACGAGCGTTGCAACCCGTTCGTATGGGCCAAGACCGCCGATCAGACCTGCACTAGAGCCAAGCGCCAGAGCCCTTCAAAAGCGGGCCACCGGTGCAAGACCTCGCCGCGACGTGAACATAGAGTGCAGCCATGCCTGAAGCCAAGATACTTCGTGAGCTGAAGAGGTTTGCACGGGAACGCGACTGGGAACAGTTCCATTCGCCCGAAAATCTCGCCAAGAGCATCTCGATTGAGGCGGGTGAGCTGCTCGAGTGCTTTCAGTGGTCCGCAGAGACTGACAGCGCACGTATAGTCGACGAGCTCGCTGATGTCCTAACGTACTGTTACCTGATGGCTAACGCGCTGGGAGTCGACGCGGAGGTCATTGTCGCAAAGAAGCTTGAGATCACGCGTGAGAAGTATCCTATCGAAAAGTCTCGGGGGAAGAGCGCTAAATATGACCGGCTTTGAGGTGCTCGAAGTTGAATTCGCCGAGGACAGATTCCTTGCCCGCGACCAGGTCCGTGCTTGGGCGACGATCGATTCTCGATTTAGCAACTGGCCAGTCGTGTACACCCTCGACGGAATGGGGCAAATCTACATTGGAGAATCCCTCAATGTCGCCGCACGGTTTAGGCAACATCACGACAGTCCGACAAAAGTGGGCCTTAGCCGCGCTCGCGTAATCATTGACGATACGTTCAACAAGTCTGCTTGCCTTGATTTAGAATCCTTTCTCATCCGGCTCTTTGCGGGCGACGGCAAGTACGCTGTCCTTAATGGAAACGATGGAATCACAGACTCGGATTACTACAACCGCGAGGGGTACCGTGCGACGTTTTCCGACGTTTTTGATGTCTTGCGGAACGAAGGATTCTTTAATCAAAGCATAAGGGAGATCGAGAACAGTGACCTGTTCAAATTATCCCCGTTTAAGGCGCTGTCGGAGGATCAGTTAACTGCGGTCAACGACATCGTGAAAGGCCTATTTGAAGACATAGAAGAAAAAAAGGGGAGCAAGATCGTGGTGCAAGGCTCGCCCGGTACCGGTAAAACGATCGTGGCAATCTATCTCATCAAATTGTTGTGTGATCTCGGCGACGTCGATGCTCGCCAGCCCCAGCACGAGAATTCTTTCTTGGACGACTTCACCATTGAGGAGGCTGCAGAAAGGTTCAAGAATTTCCGCATAGGTCTTGTTATTCCGCAACAGGCCTTAAGAAAGTCTATCAAATCAGTGTTTTCGAGAACTCCGGGCCTGGATTCAAGCATGGTCCTCTCTGCATTCGACGTCGGTAAAAGTCGTGACCCTTTCGATCTGCTTATCGTAGACGAAGCACATCGATTGACTCAGAGGGCCAGCCAGGGAAGTGGCGTACGGAACAAGATGTACGCGGACATAACAATCGAACTCTTTGGAGCTGATGACAAGACAAAAACACAATTAGATTGGATTGTCTCGAAAAGCGCCAACCAGTTGTTTCTCCTCGACCTCGACCAGACCGTCCGTCCCGCGGACATCCCCGCCGGGGTGATGCGCGCGCTTACGGATGAAGCATCGCTGTCTCACCGCCACTACCCGTTGCGTGCACAACACCGAGTTCGAGCCGGCTCCGACTACGTCGGATACATCGCAGATGTGCTTGCTGGTGTACCTATCAGACCAAAGAATTTCGATCTTTACGACCTGCGGTTCTTCGACAGCTTCTCGCAAATGCGGCGGGAAATCGTCGCGCGCGATGAGGAGGTAGGACTTGCCCGCTTGGTCGCTGGCTACGCCTGGAAGTGGACGAGCAGCAAAAACCGCAGCGCATACGACATCAATATCGACGGCGAGAGAATGAAGTGGAACACGCGCCCGGTCGACTGGGTGAACTCGAAGACCTCGCTGCAGGAGATGGGGTCGATTCACACAATCCAGGGGTACGACCTTAACTACACGGGTGTAGTCATAGGCCCTGACATCTGGTACGACCTCGACAGTCTTCAGATCCGATTCGATCGATCGAGCTATTTTGACACGAACGGCAAGGCGAACAATCATCAACTGGGCGTTACCTACTCCGATGCGCAGATCCTCAAGTATGTCCAGAATGTATATAAGGTGCTGCTGACTCGTGGCATCCTTGGGACCTACATTTATGTGTGCGACGCCGCTCTTCGCGAGTATTTCCGCCCCTTCTTCAGTGCTTCCAAGGAATTCTGAAGATCGACGAGGCGTGGATCAACGCCCCCGAAGCCGGAATCGCCTCGGCGCTCCTGGGCCTGTCAACCCTCAAGCTTAATGCGCCGAAGCTCACCCCCGCGGTCGCGTCGTGATGCGCAGCGAGGTCGACCACCTGCTCGATAACATCCGACGCGTGCACGAGGTAGGCGCGAATATCGAGCTTGGCAATCGTGGTTCGGATGTCGTTGTCGACGTAGCGAGGCACGCCGACGGTTCGATCGACGTCTACCCCGCTGAGGCAATCGAGCCCGCCCAGTAGTCGAATGATCTCGACCCGCAGCGCGAGATCATTCGGCGGCGCGGTGGGTCGGTGACCGGATGACGGCTGCCGCACCGGCGCGCAAGTGACTCCGCCCGGGGGGATGCACCCGGGCGGAGAGCGGACCGCGGGCACGTGGCCTCTGTGAGGTTTGCCGGTGTCAGTGCCAGGCTCTAGTCTTGAATCAAACTATTAGGAAGTGATTCAAGATGGTCCCGGACAACCACTCAGTCCGCCAGGCGCGTGAACGGGCGGGAATTTCTCAGCGCGCCCTGGCCGAGGCGACTGGCATTTCACAGGCCACGCTCTCGCGGATCGAGTGCTCCACCAGGGCGCCGAAGGCCGACGAGATACTTGCGATCGCGTGGGCGACTGGTTCCAGTGTTTCGGAGATCACAGGTCGGTCAGCCGTCCGCAGTCGGGTGCGCTGTGTGGCCCGTGCGACCGGCAGCGCGACGATGGACGCCATGCACCGCGAACTCATCCATTTTCTGGAAGTTGACGCGTTTCTTGACGAGATGGGCGTTGCCGAGCCCGCATGAGTCCGGAGTCAGAAGGACAGGTACGCGCCGAGCAATTCCGACAGGAGAAGCACCTGGGCCTACAACCCATCGGTGACGCATTCGCGCTGTTCGAGTTGGTCCCCCAACTCGATGTCGCAAGCCTGGCCGTTTCGAATCCCGATGAGCACGGTATGACTGCGCACGATCCTGCACGCGGCGTCACGAAGGTTGTCGTTGCCTGCACGCAGAACCCGTTGCGCCAACGAAGCACTCTGGCCCACGAACTCGCGCATGTTCTCTTCCGTGATCACGAATACGCATCTCAGGGGAAATGGACCGGCCGCGAGGACTATGAGCAGCGCGCGGATGCGTTCGCACGTCATCTTCTTGTGCCGTTGCAAGGCCTTCGCGACTTCCTCGGCCCACAAGAGCCACTCTCCACTGCGGACCTGTCGAGACTGGTGCAGTGGTTTGTCGCAGCCCCCCAAATCATGCTCATTCAGCTGGCTCGGGCTGCCTACATCGATCAGACAAAGAAAGATCTCTGGTGGAACCACACCGGCCCCTGGCTCGCCGGGAATCACGGCTGGATGCCGCAATATCGCGCCCTACAAGTGGAATCAGCTACTCCACGTGCACCACAACGCCTTCTCACCAGGGCGACCCACGGGTATCAGGACGGGGTACTTTCGTTGCGCGCGATCGCACGCATTCGCGCCGCCGACCCGAAGTTCGTTGAACGCGAGCTGGCCGAAGCCGGCATCACGCCGTCCAACCCCACACTCCGATGGGCCGACACGAGCGAGCAGACGGTTACCGAGCACGACTTCGCCGACCTGGACGCCTTAGAGGACATTGAGATTTCGCTGGCGCACGGTGAAGCTACCGAGAACGACTCCGACGACACACGACGCGCAGGCAGGGACAACCCGCTGGCGAGCACATGACCGACCCCGTCATCGTCGACTGCGGGCCTGCGCTCAACTCCCTAGCCACCAGGCAGGAACGCATTCTGTTGCAGGCGACCGGAGGATGCTTCAGTGCACCAGAGACAGTTCGCCGAGAACTCGCCAGAAAGGCGAGCCAGGGTGGCAAGTTCGCAGCTGCGGCCGGAGTCTGGGCACGCCTCGAGTACGCAAAGCGATTGACGGTCCTGTCGGATGACCTGACCCCAGCCCTTCCGACGGTGATACAG
>JALYUK010000321.1 GCA_030853805.1 Actinomycetota bacterium
GCTCGCATCTCCTCCACAGTGATCGCCCCCCCGGGCACCGCCGAGGGGTCGAGCAGGGTCAGCGCCCCCACATGCGTCAACGTCGTCGCGGTTTCGGCATTCAGGAACTGCACATCGAGCGAACTCAACTGCCGGCGTGCCGCACCGCGAGTAGTGGGTTTGGGTACCGCCATCCCCGCCGGCTCACCGGGGGCTGAGGTCGGCGCAACCGCCGCTGAGCGATGGTCCGCGGCCGCGAGCAACGCGAGCAGAGCCGGGACGCGCGCCAACTCACCCGCAGTGAACGGTGCCCATTCCCGGGCAGCCACGACACGCTCCCGAGCCGACACGGTGATCGTGACCCGATAACCACCGGGATCAACCCAGACCCCATGGTCCTCGTCTGCGGTGGGTGACACCCGCGACGCGGTCGATCGCACCGAATCCGCACCGAGGACAAGCCGAAGCGCCTCGGATACGGTAGCTGTCCCGGACAACACCCCAGCCGCCGCCCGCAGCACCGCGGTCTGCCCGTCCACCAAATCGGTCAGTGACGCTGCCACGATGCCGACGCAGCGGGCCCCCTGCTCCGCGACCACACTGCTCAGTTCGTCCGGGCCGAGCGCCACCGGGGCGCGCAACATCAACTCATCGACCACATCGCCGGCCGCGGACGCATCGGCGAACTGCTGCCCGCCCACCGGCAACACCGTCATCCCCAGCACGTTGCATCCTCGATCGGACAGTCCCGCTGCCAATGACGCCAGCTGGCCGGGATCATCGGCCACGCGCACCCGCACCCGCCACGTCCGCTCCACCCGCGCCAGCTCATCCATTTCCATAGCGCAACAATTCCGGTCCACTGTTGCCGACGCATCAGCCGCACATTGCCGGCAAGTAAGAACCTTCCCCGGCAACTCAGGTGCGTGCTCACCGATCCGGAACGCCTGGACTCCGAGCATTCGGAAACGTTCCGTTCATGGTGGTGCGTCCCTGAGGAAACATTCCCGTTCTAGCTTTGGCCCGTTCAGCGTGGTGGCGCTCCGACCGGGGCGCGCGGGCAGGGACGGATGGGGAGTAACCATGACCGAAGTTTTGCGCGGTGAGCGGCACACCACCGCACCATCAACCACCACTGAGCCGGGAGACGCGCGGCTCACCGCGAGTGAGACCCTGGAGGACTACACGCTGCGGTTCGCGCCACGCAGCTACCGTCGCTGGGGCACCGGGGTTGTTGCCGTGTCAGCACTGGGCGGCATCGCCTACCTGGCCGACTTCGCTATCGGCGCGAACATCGGCATCTCCTACGGCACCGGCAACGCGTTGCTGGGTATCGCAGTCTTCGCGGTCATCATCTTCGCAACGGGCTTCCCGCTGGCGTATTACGCGGCGCGGTACAACATCGACCTCGATCTGATCACCCGCGGCTCGGGCTTCGGGTACTACGGTTCGGTCGTCACCAACGTCATCTTCGCGTCGTTCACCTTCATATTTTTCGCCCTTGAGGGCTCGATCATGGCCCAGGGCCTGCAACTCGGTCTGCATGTCCCGCTGTGGCTGGGCTACGCCGTCTCGACGCTGCTGGTCATCCCGCTGGTCATTTACGGGATGAAAGCGCTGTCCACGTTGCAGGTCTGGACCACGCCCCTGTGGCTGGTGCTCATGGTCGTGCCGATGGTGTACCTACTCATCAGCCACCCCGACTCGGTGTCGACGTTTCTCGGGTACGCGGGCAAAGACAGCCAGGGCGTGAACACCGGGTCGGTGCTGCTGGCCGCGGGCGTGTGCCTCTCGCTCATCGCCCAGATCGCGGAGCAGATCGACTACCTACGGTTCATGCCCCCGCGCACACCGGAAAACAGCCGCCGCTGGTGGACCGCGATGGTTCTCGCCGGGCCAGGCTGGGTGTTCTTCGGCGCGGTCAAGCAAGTCATCGGACTGTTCCTCGCCGTGTACATCATCGCCAACATCTCCGGTGGCGGCGACGTCGCCAACCAGCCGGTGCACCAGTTCCTGGAGATCTACCAGAACATGATGCCCGCGTGGCTGGCGATGACCCTGGCCGTGATCCTGGTCGTCATCAGCCAAATCAAGATCAACGTCACTAACGCCTACTCCGGTTCGCTGGCCTGGACGAACTCCTTCACCCGGGTCACCAAAACCTACCCGGGCCGGCTGGTCTTCGTCCTGTTCAACCTGGCCATCGCGCTCGTGCTGATGGAAGCGAACATGTTCGACTTCCTCAACACGATCCTCGGCTTCTACGCCAACTGCGGCATGGCCTGGGTGGTGACCGTGGCCGCGGACATCGTGTTCAACAAGTACCTCCTGAAACTGTCGCCGCTGGTGCCCGAGTTCCGCCGCGGCATGCTCTACCCCGTCAACCCGGTGGGCTTCGTGTCCATGCTTGCCTCCGCCGGGGTGTCCATCGCCGTGTTCTTCGGAGCCTTCGGCGCGGCACTCACGCCCTACTCACCCATCGTGGCCGTCGTGCTCGCCCTCGCGCTACCGCCGGTTCTCGCCGTGGCCACCAAGGGCAAGTACTACCTGCGGCGCACCGACGACGGCATCGACCTCCCCATGTTCGACGCCGAGGGCAACCCCTCCGGCGAGGTACTCGGCTGCCACGTCTGCGGTCAGGACTTCGAGCGGCCCGACGTCACAGCCTGCGTGACCCACGACGCGATCATCTGCTCACTGTGCCTGAGCACCGACAAGACCGGCGAACACGTCCTACCCGCACAGCAGTTGGTACCCGCCACACCCGCGCCCGGGTAACCCGCCCGCGCCGCCTGACACCCCGTCGATACCCTGTGGCACCTGGACGAATTTGGAGGCCGTGGTGCGCCTGTCCCCCCACGAGCAGGACCGGCTGTTGGTGTCCTATGCCGCCGAGCTGGCTCGCCGCCGCCAGGCGCGTGGGCTGACCCTCAACTATCCGGAGGCGGTCGCGGTGATCACCGATCACCTGATGGAGGGGGCGCGGGACGGGCACACCGTGACTGAGCTGATGTCCTCGGGGCGGCAGGTACTCACCCGCGCCGAGGTGATGGACGGTGTGCCCGCGATGCTGCTCGAGGTTCAGGTGGAGGC
>JALYUK010000324.1 GCA_030853805.1 Actinomycetota bacterium
CGAAACCATTTCCCCGCAGGATCCGTTTCAACGAACTTCGCAAACGGAGTCAGCGATTCTTTCAGCATCAAGTTGAAAATCGCCATGTGGCTGGGCATCATCATCGCCAGTCCGGTATGGCTGTGGCAGATCTGGCGGTTCCTTGCACCGGGGCTGAAACGCAAAGAAAAGCGGGTGAGTGCGGTATTCATCGCGTCGGCAGTCCCGCTGTTCCTCACCGGGTGCTGGGTCTCGACATTGACCATCCCCAACGCCGTCGACTTCCTCATCGGACAGACGCCCAAGGGCGGCACCAACTTCATTGCAGCGCAGGCTTACGTCAATTTCATTACCAAGTTCATCCTGGCTTTCGGCCTGGCGTTCCTGCTACCGGTCTTCCTGGTCGGTCTCAACTGCATCCGGGTGCTCCCGGCCAAAGTGATGGTCAAGGGCTGGCGGGTGGCAACCATGCTGATCTTCGTTTTCGCGGCGATCATGAGCCCGAGCCCGGATGCGTGGTCGATGCTGGCCCTCGCGTTCCCAATGGTGGCGTTGTATTTCATCGCCGTCGGCATCTCAGCAGTTCTGGACCGGCGCCGCTTCCAGGCGATGCCTCGCGAGTGGCTCGACGTGCCCGACGAGCAGGCGTCCGCGCTCTGACCAGCCGCTCCGATTAACCTCGGAGCATGTCCCGTTCGGAAACGTCGGTGCCGGCACGCTCAGCGCGCCGCCTCGATAGTTCACACCTGCGCCGTTTCGCCGATGGGTACGACTTCCCCTTCGACGATTTCCAACGTCAGGCCCTGCTGGCCGTCCAGGACGGACGCAGTAGCGTGCTGGTGGCCGCGCCGACCGGGTCCGGTAAGACGCTCGTCGGGGAGTTCGCGGCATATCTCGCGCTGCAGACTGGCACCAAGACCTTCTACACCACGCCTATCAAGGCGCTCTCGAACCAGAAGTACGCCGATTTCGTCGCGCGGTACGGCGCCGACAAGGTCGGCCTTCTGACCGGGGATGCATCGATCAACGGTGAGGCGCCGGTGGTCGTGATGACCACCGAAGTGCTACGCAACATGATCTATGCGGGATCCGCCACGCTCGACGGTCTCGGGTACGTGGTGATGGACGAGGTGCACTACCTCGCGGATCGTTTCCGTGGCGCGGTCTGGGAGGAAGTCATCATCCAGCTGCCGGAGCAGGTGCAGCTCATCTCCCTCTCGGCGACGGTGAGTAACGCCGAAGAGTTCGGCGAATGGCTGGGCCAGGTGCGCGGCGACACTGAACTGATCGTCGAGGAGACCCGACCGGTGCCGTTGTGGCAGCACATGATGGTGGGGCCGGCAGTGTTTGATCTGTTCGTCGATGACGAGCGTGACAGCGAGCGGTTGCGCCTCAACCCACAGCTGCTGCAACGTATTCAGGGGTTCGATGCGAAAACGGACCGGCATGGTCGGCGAGAAGACGCCGGTGGTCCGCGTGGCCGGCGGGGTAAGGCCAGGAACGGTAGGAGCAGCGATGGTCCGGTGCGTGCCGGCCGGCCAGGTCGCGGTCCCAGCCGAGCGGAGGTCATCGACGCGCTGGACCGCAAAGGGCTGCTTCCCGCCATTACCTTCATCTTCAGCCGCGTCGGGTGCGAATCTGCGGTCACCCAACTTCTTGCCTGGGGCACCCGGCTGATCCCGGTGGCCGAAGGTGAGCGGATCCGGGATCTGGTGCAGCAACGAGTCGCCTACCTACCCGAGGAAGACCTGGCGGTTCTGGGCTACTGGGACTTCGTCGAGGGTCTGGGTCGGGGGTTCGCTGCGCACCACGCGGGGATGCTGCCGACCTTCCGGGAAATCGTCGAGGAGTTGTTCACCGAAGGGCGGATCAAGGCGGTCTTCGCCACCGAGACGCTCGCCCTGGGTATCAACATGCCGGCCCGCACCGTCGTGTTGGAAAAGCTCGTCAAGTACAACGGTGAAACCCACGCCGACATCACGCCGGGGGAGTTCACCCAGCTCACCGGGCGCGCCGGGCGTCGTGGCATCGACTACGAAGGCCACGCCGTCGTCCTCTACCACCGGGGCCTGGACCCACACCACGTCGGCGGCCTTGCGTCGACGCGGACCTACCCGCTGCGATCCAGTTTCGTACCGACCTCCAATATGGCGGTCAACCTCGTTGAGCGCCTCGGTCGGCCCGCTGCGCGCGATCTGCTCCAGCAGTCGTTCGCCCAGTTCCAGGCCGATAAGTCGGTCGTGGGGGTCGCATCGGCGATTCGGCACAATGAGGAGGGTCTGGAGGGGTATCTCGAGGCGATGCAGTGCCACCTGGGGGACTTCGCCCAGTACGCCGCATTGCGTCGGGAATTGTCGGACCTGCAGAAGGACGCCGCTCGCAGCCGCAACGCAGGTCGGCGCGCAGCCATCGCCACCTCCCTGGAGGGACTGGTAGCGGGCGACGTCGTGCAGGTGCCGATCGGCCGACGAACCGGCCGGGCCGTGGTCATCTCATCCGGTGGTGGTCGGCGGGGGACCGCTGATCCGGTCGTGTTGACCCAGGACGGCGAGGCACGCCGGTTGGAGATCGGCGACCTGCAGGCTCCGCTCCTACCGTTTGCGAAATTGACGATCCCGAAAGGATTCCACTCCCGCAATCCGAAGGCGCGCCGAGACCTGGCCGTCGCGCTGCGGGTGCAGACATCGGAAGAATCCGCTGATCGGGCAACTGATCCGGGTAATGAATCCGATGATCAGAGTGCAACAACCGAAGCAGTGGAGCAGCTGCGGCGCCGATTGCGCGACCATCCGTGCGCCCAGTGCGAGCAACGTGAGGATCACGCCCGGTGGGCAGAGCGCTGGTGGCGACTGCGCCGGGAAACCGACAGCCTGTCCCGCAAGGTGTCCGGCCGCACCCAGACCGTGGCTGCAACATTCGACCGGATCTGCGATCTGCTGACCGAGTTGGGCTACCTGAGCGAGGACGGGCAACACGTCACCGCAGACGGGCAGGTCCTGAAACGGATCTACGCCGAGAAGGATCTGCTGGTCGCACAGTGCCTGCGCGAAGGTGTGTGGAGCCGGCTGGATGCCGCATCCCTGGTCGCAGTCGTCAGCGCGCTGGTGCACCAGGCACGTCGGGAGGGTGAGGGTGGCGGCGCCAAGATGCCGAACACCCAGGTGAGCGAGGCACTCGAGGACATGCACCGGTTGTGGGGTGAGCTGCACGATCAGCAAGCCGGCAAGCGCCTACAGCCGACGGGGGAGCCCGACGCGGGCATCGCCGCGATGATGCATCGATGGGCCAGCGGAGCGCGACTGGACGCCGTCCTGCGGGACGCGGAGATGTCGGCCGGTGACTTCGTCCGGCGTTGTAAGCAACTTGTCGACCTGCTCGATCAGATCCACGACGCAAGTGGCGATCCCGCTATCCGCAAGACCACCAAGGCGGGTATCAATGCGGTGATGCGCGGCGTGGTGGCAGCCGACCGGCTGGATTGACCCGACCCGATGGTCCGATGAACGGCTGCGTCCTGAACGGCTCCGTCCTGAACGGCCCGGACGGCCCGTGGCAGGATGCGGACATGGTCTTCTCACCCAAACACCTCACTCAGGGTGAGCGCATCGAGCTCGAACTGCACACTCATGTCAAGCAGATCGTGCTACCACTGGTGATCCTGGTCGTCGCGAGCGCTGCGGCGATTGCGGGGGGAGCGTTCTGGGACTACCAGTGGGGTCGGCTCGGTATCGCGGTCGCGTGGCTGCTGGTCGTGCTCATCTTCGTTGTCGTTCCGGTGTGGCGGTGGCGCAGCACCTTGTACGTCATCACCAACCGGCGGTTGATCACCCGCCGGGGCATCATCAGCAAGTCCGGGCGCGACATCCCGCTGTACCGAATCTCCGACGTCGCGTACGAGAAGGGTCTGACCGACCGGATACTCGGCTGCGGAACGCTGATTGTCTCGGATGCCTCCGACCAGGATGGCCTGAAGCTCGACGACATCCCGCACGTCGAAGATGTCCAGGTCCGCCTGAACGAATTGCTGTTCGAGCACGACAACGGCACGGACGTCGAAGGATCCTTCCCGCCCGGCGATCCTCGAGCCGACCGGCGGCGTCCATTCTGAGGTCAGGTCAGGTCAGGTCAGGTCCCGGTCTCAGTACGGGTGTGGATGAGTCGCTCAATCCAGGTGCAGCGCTGCCAGCAACCGGCTGACCGGGGTGTTGATGTCGATTTCGCCGCGAATCCTGTTCAGAGCCGATGGGTC
>JALYUK010000341.1 GCA_030853805.1 Actinomycetota bacterium
CCTCGATGATCGCCTCGGGGGGCCGCGGCTCGGCGTGCATCAGTTCCTGCTTGTCCAGGTCGACGCCACGTGCCACTGCCGCCTGCTCAGCGGGCGTGAGGACCGGCGGGCGGTCACTGACGTTGCGGGCGTCGCTGGACAACCACACGCGACGGTGGGGACGCTTGTTCACCTTGGCGAAGATGACCGCGAGGGCCTTCTCGTTCAACGTCTCCTTCTCCAGCAGTTCCAGCACCAACTCATCCAGCAGGTCGCGGTTGTCGTTCAACGCATGCCAGGCCTCGTCGTGCGCAGCCTCGATCAGGCGGCGCACCTCTTCGTCCACGACACCGGCGAGGTCCTCGGAGTAGTCGCGCTCGCGGCCCATGTCGCGGCCCATGAAGGGCTCACCGCCACCGGAGCCAAGCTTGATCGCGCCGACCCGCTCGCTCATCCCGAACTGGGTGACCATCTTGCGTGCCAGCCCGGATGCCTTCTCGATGTCATTGGACGCACCGGTGCTCGGGTCGTGGAAGACGATCTCCTCCGCGACACGCCCGCCCAGGGCGTACGCCAACTGATCCAGCAACTCGTTCCGAGTCGTCGAGTACTTGTCGTCCTGCGGAAGGACCATCGTGTAACCCAGTGCCCGGCCACGCGGCAGGATGGTGATCTTGCTGACCGGGTCCAGGTAGTTCATCGCGGAGGCCACCATCGCGTGCCCACCCTCGTGGTACGCGGTGATCTTGCGCTCTTTGGCGCTCATCATCCGGGTCCGCTTCTGCGGTCCGGCGATCACGCGGTCAATGGCCTCGTCCAACGCACGGTTGTCGATGATCTGCGCGTTGCTACGGGCAGTCAGCAACGCCGCCTCGTTCAGCACGTTGGCAAGATCCGCACCGGAGAATCCCGGGGTACGACGCGCCACCGTGAGCAGGTCGATGTCGTCTGCCATCGGCTTGCCCTTGGAGTGCACCTGCAGGATGTGGTGACGCCCGGCCATGTCCGGGGCTTCCACCGCGATCTGCCGGTCGAACCGGCCCGGGCGCAGCAGCGCCGGGTCGAGGATGTCGGGACGGTTGGTCGCAGCGATCAGGATCACATTGGTCTTGACGTCGAACCCGTCCATCTCGACCAGTAGCTGGTTGAGGGTCTGCTCACGCTCGTCGTGACCGCCGCCCATACCGGCACCGCGGTGTCGACCGACGGCGTCGATCTCATCGACGAAGATGATGGCCGGCGCATTCGTCTTGGCCTGCTCGAACAGGTCACGAACACGGGAGGCACCGACACCGACGAACATCTCGACGAAGTCCGAGCCGGAGATCGAGTAGAACGGCACACCCGCCTCACCCGCAACCGCGCGGGCCAGCAGTGTCTTACCGGTACCGGGTGGCCCGTAGAGCAGGACCCCCTTGGGGATCTTTGCGCCGACATCGAGGAACTTCTTCGGAGCCTGGAGGAATTCTTTGATCTCCTCCAACTCTTCGACGGCCTCGTCCGCGCCGGCGACATCGTGGAAGGTGACCTTCGGCATGTCCTTGGTCGCGAGCTTGGCTTTGGACTTGCCGAACTGCATCACCTTCGAACCGCCGCCCTGCATCTGGCTCAGAATGAACCAGAACAGACCGAGCACCAGCAGGAACGGCAGGATCGACAACAGCAGACTGACAAAGACATTCTGACGACCGGGGTCATCGGTGTAGCCCTTGGTCGGCGGGTACTTGGTCAACAGGTTGACCAGTTGGTCACCGCGGGCGTTGACATAGCTGGCCTGGACCTGGGTGGCGTCCTTGATCTTCTGATCGGTGTTGTTGTAGACCTGACCTGGTTTGAGCGTCAGGTTGATGCCGTCGGGAGTCAGCTTGGCCGACTCGACCTTGCTCTGGCTGATCAGAGTCTCGGCCGCAGAGGTGTCGACCTTCTGATATCCGCCGACCTTGCCGAACGAATAGATCATGAAGCCGAATATCACGACGAGAACGACGATAATGGCGGGGTTTTTGACAAGGCGTTTCATAGTCAACGTGTGCCGGGGTGCTCCCCGTTCCTCCTGCTCATGGTTCCCAGTGGGCAACGAGCCCGACGACTGAGATCCGAACGATCGTAAACCGCGCCCGCTTGCTGCAACGACCCGGCGTGGGATTCAACGTCCGCTGGTCGCCATACGTTCCACGGCGCGCGCGGGGTGTCGGCGGTCAGGAATAGACGTGCGGGGCGAGCGTGCCGATGTCGCGCAGGTTGCGGTAACGCTCGTTGTAGTCCAGCCCGTATCCGACGACGAACTCGTTGGGGATGTCGAAGCCGACGTAGCGGCAGTCGATCGCGACCTTTGCGGCGTCCGGCTTACGCAGCAGTGTGCAGATCTCCAAGGACGCGGGGTCGCGGGAGAGCAGGTTGCTGCGGATCCAGTTCAGCGTCAGCCCGGAGTCGATGATGTCCTCGACGATCAATACGTGCTTGCCGGAGATGTCGGTGTCCAGATCCTTCAGGATGCGGACGACGCCGGAGGATTTGGTGCCCGACCCGTAGGACGAGACCGCCATCCAGTCCATCGGCACGGAGCCGGGCAGGGTGCGCATGAGGTCGGCCATGACCAGCACGGCGCCCTTCAACACACCGACCAGCAGGACCTCTTTGTCCTTGTAGTCGGCCCAGATGAGATCACCGAGCTCCTGCAGTCGCGCCAGGATCTGGGCCTCGGTGAAGAGCACGTGGTCCAGGTCATCGCCGGCATCGGAGGAATCCATGACTCTATTGAACCGGACGGGCGGCGGTCTCGATGACGCCGTCGTGTCGATGGACCTGCAGACCACCGGGAATGTCGACCGGGCCCTGACCCCGCCAGCGCGTGAGTAGCGCCTCCAGCGAGGTGACCTGGACGAAGGCGACATCCGCAGATCCGCCATTGGCCCTGGCCATCAGCACGCGCCACACCCGGGCCCGGACCGCGATCGGAATCTCCCGCAGCTGGGCCACCGCCCAGGGAGCCGGTCCCAGCCGGGCGGCCACCGCTGCGGCCTGCGCATCGAGGTGATCCGCGTCCTGACGGGCCAGGGCCGCGGTGCGAGCCAGGCCCTCGACCAGGCCGGGCCCGAGGTCCGCGGTCAACGCTGCCAGCGCCCGACGGGTCCGCACCCGGGTGAACCGCGCGTCCTCGTTGTGCGGATCGTCCCACCACTTCAGCCCCTGTGCGGCGCAGGCCGCACGGGTGTCGGCCCGCGCGATATCGAGCAGGAACGGCCGCCGGATGATGCCGGGGCCGTCCGGCGACATGGCCGCGAGTGCCCGTAGGCCCGAACCACGAGCCATCCGCAGCAGCACCGTCTCGGCCTGGTCATCACGGGTGTGCCCGAGCAGCAGACACGCGGCACCCGCAGCTGAGACCGCTTCGGCGAAGGCCCGGTGACGGGCCTGGCGCGCAGCGGCCTCCGGGCCGAGTGGGCTGTCCTGGTCCACATCGACGGCCGACACCACGACCGGGTCGATGCCCAGGGTGCGGCAGCAGTCGGCGGCGGTGGCGGCGACCTGCGCCGACTCGCGCTGCAATCGGTGATCGACGATGACCGCGCCCACCCGGATCGCGCGCTTCGGTAGTTCGAAGGCGGCGGCTGCCGCGAGGGCAAGCGAATCCGCGCCACCGGAGACCGCGACGAGGACCAGCGTGCCGGACTCCAGCTGCGCGAGTGAGCGGCGCAGGGCTACCCGAGTCGCTGCGACGGCGGGATGCGGACCGGGCATCGCGGCGGGTTCAGCCGTGGACCCGGCTGACCCAGTCCTTCGGGGTTGCGATCTCGCGGGCCGTGGGCAGGGTCTGCACAGAGGTCCAGATCTCGTTGAACCCATCGACGCCGACCGTATCGATCACGCTGCGACAGAACACCGCCCCGTCGCGGTACTGCCGCATCTTGGCCTCCAGCCCGAGTAGTCGTCGCAACAGCCGATCGACTCCGCCCCCGCCCTTGCGACGCGCGTTGAACTTGCGTCGGATGTCGTCCACGGTCGGGACCACCTTGGGGCCCACGTCGTCCATGACGACATCCGCATGCCCTTCCAGCAACGACATCACAGCCGTCAACGCGGCGAGCTGGTCGCGTTGCTCGGAGGTCGTGAACAGATCCATCAAGCCGTTGCCGCCACCACGCAGGGCCTCGGGTAATGCGGTCAGCGCGCGGGCGAGGCGCTCCTGCAGTGCATCCGGGTCGGGCATCAGGTCGCTCATCAACGCGCGCGAGGAGTCGATGACATGCTGGCGCAGCCACGGCACTGCGGTGAACTGCACGCGGTGCGTTTCTTCGTGCAGACAGACCCAGGTGCGGAAGTCCGTCGGATCCACCTCCAGCTCACGCTCGACAGTGACGATATTTGGCGCCACCAACAGCAGGCTCGGGCGACCTCCGGGTGCGAGATCGAACTGGCCGAGGATCTTCGGCGCGACGAATCCGAGCAACGCACCCACCTGGGCGCCGGTGACCTTGGCTCCGATCGCGAGCGCAACGGGTCCGGCGGCCTTCTTGGAAGTGACCTTGTCGAGCACCGGCTCCATGAGCCGTGACGTGGAGGCCACGTTGACGTCGATCCAACCGCCGCGGTCGACGATGTGCACGTCGGACCCGGCGCCGCCTGCTGCGTCCATCCGGGCGGTGTCGGCGACGGGTTGCAACGCGTTCGCGGCTGCCTGGCGCAGATCTGCCACAACTGCGGCCGCGTTCTTCTGGGTCGTCTCGGGCCCGTCGGACACCAACCGCCGCGCGGTGGTGCGTGCAAGGTCCCAATCGACATACGAACGTCCGGTGCCAGCCATGCGGATCACCGTACGGCGCAGCGCGCCATGGCCATCAATCCAGGTCCGGTCGACGGGTCCGCGTCGAGGAGGTAACTGGGAAGTTGTATGAACGGGTGCGCTCGATAGGGCGCACCCGTTCATACAACTTCGGTCAATCAATGACATCCGCAGCCGCGCACGGCGGCCACAACGGCATCGATGGCGGCGCGCGCTCCGAGCGGACCCTGCGGCTGATTTCCGTTGGCGATGATCGCGAAGTCGATCAGCCGGCCATCGACATCCAGCACGCTTCCCGCCAACGACGCCACCCCAGGCAGGCTGCCGGTCTTGGCCCGCACCCATCCAGCGGCTGGCGCGGAGGCAGTGGTGCCGAACCGTTGCGCGAGAGTGCCGTTCCAACCCCCGACCGCCAGCCGGGTGAGCGCGTCGGCGAACTTCGGGTCCTTGCCCGTGCTGGCCCGGCTCACTAGATCACTCAGCAGTCGAGTGGTGAGCGTCGTGCCGTCGGACAGCCCGCAGACGTCGGCCAGTTTCAGCCCGGAGACATCAAGTCCGGCAGTAACCAGTTCCTTGCGCAACCAGCCGGTCACTGCGGCTTCGGTATTCGCGGTGACGCCCGATCGGTACGCAGCCTGCCGCGCAAGCGATTCGATCATCGAGTTGTCGCTCTCCTGCAACGCATACCCGAGCTGATCGATGATCGGCGCCGACTGCACCGATGCGAGAGTTTGGGCACCCACAGGTGCCTTGACCTGGCCGCCGACGGTCACCTTGATCCCCTTGGCTGCCAGCGCCGCGGCGAGCGCGTCGGTCGTACTCGCGTCCGGGCTGGCCACCGCCGGGCCGGTCTCCGCGTGCTGCGTCGACAACCCGAGCATCGCTATCCGCGTGGTGTATCCGGCCGTCAGCAGATCGGCGCCCCAGCCAGGCGCCGTCGCAGGCCCCGGATCGTAGGAAGCGTCGTACCCCAGGCGCACCGTGTTGCGGCCCTGCTTCTTCAGCCCGGCTGCGACCCGGGCGGCGAGGTCACCGACACCGGCCCGCCCACAGACGGCCAGCGGATCGCCGGCTTTCGGGTTCAGGCAGGTGTCCCCGCCCGCGACCAGGATGACCGAGCCGGTGGCACCGGAGACGACCTTCGTGGTGAACGTGCCGTCCAGCGGAAGCGCGTGGGAGATGGCCCAGGCGGTAAGCAGTTTGGTGACCGATGCAGGCGTCACCGGCGTGGTGTCCGCCCTGTTGTACAGGACAGTGCCGGTACTCGCGTCGCGGAAGACCATCGACACCTTCGAGGGCATCCCCGGGTTCTTGCGCGCCGCGTCGATCCGTTGTGCCAGGGCGACCGCGGTCGGGATCGGCGCGGTCGGCGGCGACGGCACCACGAGCGCAGCGGGTTGCGGCGGGTTGACCTTCGGACCGGCGACCGTGCGTCCCGGCTGCGGTACAGCGGGCTGCGGGGCGTGGGCGAGAGTCAGCACCCCGGGCACGACGTCGTACACGTCGAGGGTGCCGTAGGTCCCGAGCGCGACCACGACAGCCCCCGCTGAGATAGCCACCTTGCCCCAACGCCGCACCCTGCCCCTCCCCGGCGGCAGGGGTTCGCGATCGGCCCGCGGGTGCGGGAGACTACCTGCCGCAGGTAATCATCACATCACCCCCGAATACGAAGGAAGTTCCATGGAGTTCGACGTCACCATCGAGATCCCTCGCGGCACCCGTAACAAGTACGAGGTCGACCACGAGACCGGACGGATCCGCCTGGACCGCTTCCTGTTCACCGCGATGAGCTACCCGTCGGACTACGGCTACATCGAGGACACCCTCGGTGAGGACGGCGACCCGCTGGACGCGATGGTGCTGCTGACCCAACCGACCTTCCCGGGCTGTGTCGTGCGCGCGCGGGCCGTCGGCGTCTTCCGGATGGTCGACGAAGCCGGCGGCGACGACAAGATCCTCTGCGTGCCCGCTGGTGACCCCCGCCAGGACGGCATCCAGGACATCTCTGATGTCAACGAATTCCTGCAGAAGGAAATCCAGCACTTCTTCGAGACCTACAAGGTTCTGGAGCCCGGTAAGAGTGTCGAGGAGGGCGCGCACTGGCTCGACGCCGCCGAGGCCGAGACGGTTGTGCAGGGTGCGCTGGACAAGGCCAGAGCCGAGGGCGTGACGACCGCACGTTGGGCAATGCCGCATCACGACGCCGATGAGACCGCAACCGACATCGACCACACCGGGAACGGGTCACAGGCCGAGCAGCCCGAGGACTGATCCCCGCCCTCATCCTCAGCGGCTCGTCATCCTCGGTGACCCTTCACCTTCGGCAGTAGATGGCCGAAGGTGTCGGTGTCACCGAGCACCAGTTTCCGGGTGATGCGCCGGTATCGCAGGATCATCGCGACGCCGAGCGCCCACCCGGCGTACTGCACGGTGAGCGCCGCCCGAAATCCGCCGAGCGTGTACTGCGTCGGCCCGCCCGGGCAGACCCGGTCCAGCACCAACCCGACGGCGAAGACCGCGACCAGTGATGCGGTAAATCCGCCGACATTGACGATCCCGGTGGCGCTGCCGATCCGGTCCAACGGGTTGAAGGTGCGCGCGAGGTCGAAACCGATCATCGACCCCGGCCCACCGACGGCCGTCACGGAGACCAGCAGGACCAGCAGCCACAGCGGCGCCGGTCCACGCCAGAGCAGGACGACGGTCCAGACCGCCACCATCAACGACAACGCGGCCAGCACGAGCGTGGAGCGTGAGTAGGGAAAGCGGCCCAGGTACAGGCCGAGCAGCGGACTGGTCACCACGGAGACCCCGACCATCAGGGACAGCAGGATCCCGGCGGTGCCCGCGCTCAAGCCCTGCCCCCTGGTCAGGAACGGGTAGCCCCAGATCAAGGTGAACACATTGGAGGAGAAGGGCAGCGCGAAGTGGCACCACAGTCCGAGGCGCGTGCCCGGCTCGCGCCAGGAAAGTCGCACCGCACGAGCGACAGCCCGCAGCTTCAGCTCGGTGCGCTCCGGCGCTGTGTACGGCGTATCTTTGACGACCAGCACCATCACGACACCCAGCACGATCCCGATGACCGAGGAGATCACGAAACTGGTCTGCCAACCGAAGCGCTGCAGCAGCGCCACCAGTGGTGCGGCAGCGGCGAGTGCGCCCAGTTGACCGGCCACCCCGGTCATCTGGGTGACCAACGGGGTGCGGGCGGGCGGAATCCACAGGGCGACCAGCCGCAGCACCGATACGAACGTCATGGCGTCGCCGATCCCGACGAAGACCCGCGCCAGGATGCCGATCGCGAACGAATGCGCGAACGCGAAGGCCAGCTGCGCCAGGCTCATCAGCACCACGCCGGTGGACAGCAGCACCTTGGAGCCGACCCGGTCCAGTAGGGCGCCGACAGGCACCTGCATGGCGGCGTACACCCCGAGCTGCACCATCACGAACGTCGCGAGTTGGGCGGAACTGATGTGGAACCGCTGCGCTGCGATCAATCCTGCGACGCCCAGCGAGCTGCGGTTGAAGACGGCCAGAACATAGACCGCGAGCCCGCCGGCCCAGACTGTGTAGGCGCGCCGTCCGCCGAGCGGATAGCGCAGTGTCGGGTCCGTCACGAGACAATCAGAGCATGGAAACCTTCACCCACGACGGGTTGACCTTCGACGTCACCGATTCCGGCCCTGATGGCGGTGACGTCGTGGTGCTCCTGCACGGCTTCCCGCAGGACAGCACGGCGTGGGCCGACGTGACCCCGATACTGAACGCCGCGGGACTGCGGACACTCGCACCGGACCAGCGCGGCTACTCCCCCGGCGCGACGCCGAGTGGTCGGGCGGCGTATTCGATGCAGGCCCTGGTCGGCGACATCGTGGCGCTGATCGACGCGAGCGGCGCGGCGAAGGTGCACCTGGTCGGGCATGACTGGGGCGGCGCGGTCGCGTGGGGCCTGGCCCGCGCACATCCGGGCCGGCTGAAGACGTTGACGGTGTGCTCGACCCCGCATCCACGGGCCATGGCCTGGGCGTTCACGCACGGCGACCAGGCCAGGAAGAGCCTGTACATGCTCGGTTTCCAGGTGCCATGGGTTGCCGAGCAGGTGGTGCACCGCCGCCTGCTCGGGCTGTACCGCTCACTTGGGATGCCCGAGGACCGCGCTGCGGAATACGCCCGACGTTTCGCCACGCCGCAGAGCCTCACCGGGCCGTTGAACTGGTACCGCGGGATGCCGGCGAGCAGCGCGATGTTCTCCAGCGCGCGCAAGCTTCTGCCGGGTGGCGCGGCGCACGTCCCGAATGCTGCAGTCCCGCATGCTGCCGTCCCGCATGCTGCGGCACCGAAGAAGCCGCGCGCCGACGTGCCCACGACGTACGTCTGGGGCAGCCGCGACTCGGCCCTCGGTCGGGCGGCCGCGGAGAAGACCGCCGAGTTCGTGCGAGGCGACTACCGCTTCGTGGAGTTGGACGAGAATCACTGGCTGCCCGAGGTCAAACCGCAGGAAGTCGCCGATGCCATCCTGGAACGCGTCCACAGCGTGAGCTGAAGAACGCGCGGGAACGGGTGCTGACCCGCCCCTGTTGATCTAGTCTCCGACGATGGATCCGGAGTTCGCGCGAGGATTGCTGCGCAGCGAGCGAAATGAGGCGATGCATCGACTGAATGATCTCGGCAGATCATTCGACGACATCGTCGATGCCGCCCTGGACAGCAACGGGGACGACGAACACGACGTCGAAGGGGTGTCCGTCGCCGTCATCCGCGCACAGGTTGCGGGGCTGATGGCCGCCGATCGATCCAAGATCGAGCAGATCGAAGAAGCCGTCCGCCGGTTGGACGCGGGAACCTACGGGCAGTGTCTGCGCTGCGGGATGGCAATCCCGCGCGATCGCCTTGTCGCGCGGCCGTTCACGCCCTGGTGTGTGGGCTGCGCAGGGGCCTGAGCGCTATCGAATCACCCTTGAAAGAGTAGGCAGAACTCATTGGCCGTCATGATGCCTACTTCTTGATCTTCTTCTTCTTGACGGGCGGACCATCCTCGGGATGTCCGAGGATGGGGAAGGTCGGAGCCGGGCGGGGCCCGCCGCGCCGACGATCGCGGACGTTGCCCACCCAGACAATCAGCAGAAACAAGATGACGAAGAACGCAGCCATTCCGTAGAAGGCCACACCCATCCCGATGGGGTGGGTGGACGGTGCGTCGAGAGCAGTGCTCAGGCCGGACAACTGAATATGCACCGTTACATTCTTGCGCATCCTCCTGTGAGCCGTTAGGCCAGGGACACTCGCCCTGCCACTATCAGGGAGTGACCCCCGGAACGCCTTCGCCGTTCTCGCAGTTCTCGCCCTCCGTGGCGCAGGCGCTACACCGCTGCGGGCAGGTCATGCGGCAGACCGAGCAGGGTGACGTCCACGGTCTCTACCAGGCGTGCCGGGCAGCGTTGACGCATGTTGCAGACGTCGACACCTGTTACATCGGCCACTATCGCACCGAGAATCGGCTCGTCATCCCCTACTTCTACGACCGTGGCCAGTCGGGGGCGCCCGACGTCACCACGTTCGGGGAGTTCGGGTTGTCGCACTGGCTACGGACCTGGGCCTCGACCTACACCTACGGCCAGGACCAGGGGCGGCTCATCCACGCCGGTCGGCCGTCGGAGGAATCACCGGTGCGGGACGCCGTCGTTGCCCCACTGTTCGAGGTCGACGGCACCGTCAGCGGCATGCTCGCGGCGTTGAGTAGTTCGCCCGGGCACTTCAATCCCGAACGCGTCGCTGCCGTGCAGTGGGTGGCGCGACGACTGAGCAACGCGATCAACCGGGATCAGGAGGACGACGACGACCTGGCGCTGGTGCAGCCCAGCACCGACGCGGCACTGAACCGCAGCGGCGACCTCGTCCACGCCATCTCCGACCGGCTCCGTCGACTACGCCATGAGATCCAGCAGTCGGCCCTGACCCTGGGATCCGGCGATGCGGCTGCCGCCGGCGCATCCCTGAGCGAGATCGCTGCGATGTGCGAACGGTTCGACACGGAGCTCTCGCTGATCGCGACAGACCCCGGCAGAGCAGTCGTCGACTTTCCACGACTGACCGAGCGGGAGGTGGTCATCACCAGGCTCATCGTGCGGGAGAACCTGTCGAACGCTCAGATTGCGGCGCGGTTGGTCATCGCCGAGAAAACCGTCAAAACGCACCTGTCGCATGTCTTTCGCAAAGTAGGGGTCACCCAGCGCTCGGAACTGCAGTACGTCGTTGCCCCCGAGGTCCTAGGACCACGAAACGGTGAAACCTAGGCCTGTGTCGCATAGGGAAGCGCCCCCGTCCCAGGCAAACTTGACCGGGAAGCAGCCACCGGACCCATCTCCCGGTCCGACCCGACGGGCGCTGTCGCGCGCCGCACGGGGG
>JALYUK010000365.1 GCA_030853805.1 Actinomycetota bacterium
GGATATGTAACCGCACCGTACCTCGACATCTGGGCATTAAGCGAAGATGCGGTCATGCTGGTTCAGTCTACCTGATTCGGGAGTTGTCATGGCCTAGAGCGCTTAAATACTTTTCGTCACCGATTAATAATCTTCTTCAACCTCGCCTGCGTAGCTGCGTTGGTTCGAGATTTGATGAACCCGGCACCTTTCCACAGTGCATATCGGCGGCCAAACTCGAGGTCACTCATCGGATTCCGCACTCTGGAGGAATATTTGTCCAGCAAGTGAGCGGGTACTAGTTCTTGGCCAACATTGAATCTTTTCGCAATTATGACTCGGGATAGATCTTTGTCCCAGTGTCCGCAGAAATGGAGAACGAAGGCATCGTCGAGGCCTTCGGAGTAATACTGCCAGCGAGAGTTCAATTCGCGATGGTCGACCCAGAGCACGCCGTCAGTCAACCCTGCTTGGTCGAGTGCCCATACCGAGATGTCCTGATCTCCGCCGGAGGACCAGCCATGTAGCTCGGGATCCCACCATTCGGCAGCGACCGCGATGTTGTCTTCTGTCATGAGACCTAGGAACTGCCACGTGCGTTCGCAATTCTTGAACATCGCCACACCTGCATTGAACTTGGACCAGAATCCGTTGGGCTCGAGTGGGTTCTCGCACCCGACCATGAATTTACCCTGGGCCTCTGCACGCTGCGCGAGTTCGCGAAAACCGTCGCGGTCGAAGTCGGTGATCCAGGCGTCATCATCGAGCCAAACGATCCAGTCGTACAGCGGCAGCACTCGTCTTACGATCGCGGTCTTGAAAAAGAAAACATCAGTCACACCTTCGTCAAGCGCGCACTCGAGTCGGTAGTCGAGACCGTACTCGCGAGCGTAAACGGTGTGATTGACGTACGCGCGTGACCGAATTTCGTCTCCTCCCGAAACGATGCAGATACGCAGGTCTTTCCCCTCTCCTTCGCCGGTCGTCGAAGGATCGAGGTGCGGCTCGGGAGGAGATGCGGTGGTCGACATTGACATCGTTTTTTCGCCTTCGGGTTTCACAAGAGACCTTGTCATGCTCTGCGTGCGCATCGGGCGGATGCAGCCGGGCGCATGGAGTTTCTCATGGAGTGGCGCATTCGTATACCGCCGCGATCGCCCGAGCCATCGCGGCGGTGCTCGGCCATTCGTGTCGCAGTTGTGCAGGTCGCGCGCCGGCATCGCAGGCTTGGGTGAGGATCGCGCGGGCAACATCTGCAGGATCGGCCGGGTCGACGAGGCATTGTGCGGGCAGTATTTCGGGGTTGCCTCCGGCTGGGCTCGCCACCACTCCTACACCTGCTGCAACAGCATCCAGCAGTGTGTAGGAGCAGTTCTCCCACACTGACAGCTGCACGACGACGTCGCAGGCAGTGAGGGCCTCCGCTGCATCCACGAAACCGGATAAGCTGACCTTGTCGGCAATGCCGAGCCTGGCCACCAGTTCCCGCAGCGGCTGATCGAGTTCGCCTTCGCCCGCTATCGTCAACCGGGCACCCGGATGTTCTCGCACCAGCACCGCGAAGGCCTGCAGAAGAGCGTCAATACGCTTCTCGGGCGCAAGCCTGGAGAGCGAAAGAATATGGGGATCGAAGGTCGGTGGGCGACTGTTTCGTTCAACCGGAGGATCGACGCCGTTCAGGATCACCGTGATGGGCGCCTGGGTCCGCCAGTTGCGGCGCATCGTGGCGGCCGTCGACTGGCACACGGCTATCAACGCGTCGGCTCGGTGCAGCCGAGCCTGGTGTATGCGACGCATGATCTGTGCTTTGTGGTGGCTGCCCTGATAGATCTGGTCTGCGGCGGCGATTCCGTGTTCGGTGCTGATCCGCATTGCACCAGAAAGAGGCGTCAGTGCGGCGACTATGTCGGCGTACGCCAGATGCGTGTGCACGATCGCCGGGTGCAGCCTGTCGCAGACGCGCCGCAGGGTGCGAATCGAGGTGACGAGGCCGGCCTCGGGGCCGAATGCGTCCGCGACGACCGCGACGCCGATCTTTTCGAGCTCGGCGACGAGGGGCCCCGAAGGAGCAAGCGCGACGACGCGCCAGTCCGGGATTCCGGCACCCAGAGCGTCCAAGGTGTGTCGAGCGACACCCGCGAGATTGCTGACGGGGAGCACCCACAGCGCGAGCGGCTTGATGCCGCCCGCGCCGTGAGGTGATGCTGGGGTGCTCAGAACCATTCCTCCAGCCGGTCCAGAGC
>JALYUK010000411.1 GCA_030853805.1 Actinomycetota bacterium
TGGGTTGCTTGTCGAAGTTTGATGCTGGGGGTCGGGCCACGAGCACCGCGTTTGCTGCTGCTAGCAGGCCTCGCTCTCCGAGGGATCGAAGGATCCAGCCGAACTCCTGCGCTGAGATGATTTCCTCACTGGTCTCCAGGATGAGTACGCCTGCGTCCAGGGTGGTGGGGTCAGTGGGAAAGCGGCCGGCGGTGAGGATCCACTGGAGGACTTCAATGCAGCCACCCCAGGTGCGTCCGGTCACAGTGCGGACCGGTCCGGACCAGGCCCAGGGCGCGGTCGCCTCGCGGTCGCCGAAGTCGGTCAACGCTGCAGGGTCGGCCCAGTCCTTGCCGATGTCCTCCGATTCGCCGGGGTCAGTGACCTGCAGGCGCTCACCAGTGATCAGAGCGGCGCGTAGCGCCGAGGCGTGGCATGGATCGACGTGCGGGCCTGGGCCTAGCTGAACCTGGGTGGATCCTCCGTAGAAGCCGGCGATGCCCTGGGTCCACAGCCACGACAGGATGTTGGTGTTGTCGCTGTACCCCAGGAACGGTTTGGGGTCAGCGCGGACGAGGTCCGGGTCCAGGTGCGGAACCACACTGATCTGGTCTTCTCCTCCGATGGTCGCCAGAACAGCCCGGATTTCCGGGTCAGCGAAGGCATCGTTGAGGTCAGCCGCCCGCTCGCGTGGGCTCGCACCGACCCGCCGCGTCGTGGGGTACTCCACGGGAACTAGACCGGTGATTTCGGCGAGACGACGCATCGCCTGCTCGTGGACTGCCGGTGCAACGCCCGGCGCAGCGAATGACGGCGACACCACGGCAACCTTGTCGCCGCGGTGCGCTTTCGGAGGATGCACAAGATCAGGAGTCACATCACCATCTGATCACCCACACGTCCGACCGACCAACTGGATTCATAACCAGGCAAGTCACTTACGCCGAAGCCACGGGCCCTTGAAGTAGGAGCCAAGCCCAAC
This sequence comes from Actinomycetota bacterium, assembly GCA_030853805.1. Classification (GTDB taxonomy): domain Bacteria; phylum Actinomycetota; class Actinomycetes; order Actinomycetales; family Dermatophilaceae; genus Allobranchiibius. The sequence goes on from JALYUK010000411.1 coordinate 962, forward strand.
CATGCTTCCCAAGCCGATCGTCTTGCGGCGCCTGAAGGGCTGGGTGCGAGGGCGCGAATGCCCTGTGTTGGGCTCCTGGGTCGAGTCATCGCATCGGTCCGGCGGAAGCCTCTAGGATGATTATTGAAGAGCGGATCGGGGAGGTGCTGCACATGGGTGGGCATATTTTCAGGCAGGTGCACCGGGTGGCTAGCGGTTCGTACCGGGCCAGCTATATTCACCCCGCCCTCACTGATACACGCCATACCGCGCCGGGCACCTTCGACGACATCACCGATGCGTATCGCTGGCTGGATAGCGAGTACCAGCTGATCGTCACCGGCGGGTGGACCCCGCTATCCACCCGTGCCAACCCTGTCAACGGTGCACGCCCGGATCAGGCCGACCAGCCGGTGTTCGGGGATTTCGCGATCGGCTACGTGCACGACCGCGAGGACCTGCGGGCCTCCACCCAAGCCACCTACCTGACCATGCTGCACAACCACCTGATCCCGGTCTTCGGGCTCCTACCCGTTGCCGCGATTGACCAGGTCGCAGTACACGCCTGGTGGGTCTCTTACGGCACCCGCACCGCGGCGGCTCGCGCCGATGCGTACGTGCTGCTCAAAAAAATTATGACCGCGGCCGTGGCCGCCGGCCTCCTACCCCACAACCCGTGTACCCCCCACCCTCGGCAGTCACGCCCCCTTGAACCCACCGCCCTTGGTAGGACACGGCAACGTCAGTGCGTATTAGCGACCACGGCGCCCAACGACCTCACCTGCAGCGATTCCTCCGCAAACTGATCGATGACCGAGGGAGGATCCCCTCATCGCGTCGCCCTTGCAGTGTGTGGCGTCTACGTCTTGGCACCGTCGATACAGTTCCGGCGTGCCGGACGGTGATCACTTCGTGGAACTGGTTGCGGTGGACGACATGGTGCTGGAGCGGCTCGTGGAAGTCGCGACCAGCGATGCCGTGGCTGATGAGGTGACACCACCGTTGACCTGCGGCCCGGAGTGGACCCCCACGCGGATCGCGTGGCTTCGCGCCTTTCACGTTGATCGCCGTGCTGGTCTGCAGGGCCCCGCTGGTGAAGTCACATGGGCAGTCGTCCTCGACCAGCGAGTCGTTGGCTCGGTGCGCCTGCAGCGCACGCAGCAGTCCGGTGAGCTGGAGACTGGCGCGTGGCTGACTCGTAGCAGCCGGGGTCAGGGTGTTGGTCGGGCTGCGATGGAGGCGGTATTGCGCGAGGCCGCAGCGCTTGGGTTCGTAGCCGTGTGCGCACGGAGCACCGTCAGCAACGCCAGCGCGTTGAGAGTTTTGAGGCGCCTGGGCTTCGACCTCATGCCAGCAGAGGATGACGACGGTATCTACGCGCTCCTCGCCCTTTGACCCGGCTCTCGCCGAAGCGGGATCGGCGTGCGGCGCTTCTATTACTGTTCGGCTGCGGCTGATTGAGTTCAAGCGCGCTGTAGCTTGCAGACTGGCGTGGTGTTCATTCGTCTTGGTTTCCCAGCCATGGGGTCCCACCGCCCTGTCGTGGTCGCGCTGGTGGTGGACGCGATTGGGAGCGGTCTGTTTCTACCGTTCTCGGTGTTGTTCTTCGTGGCGACGACTGATTTGACCGTGGCGCAGGTAGGGCTGGCTGTGTCGGTCGGTGGCATTGCTCGGTTCGCCGCTGGACCTGTCGCCGGTGGTCTGGCCGACAGATTTGGCCCCCAGCGGGTGCTGATCCTCGCCAACGTGCTGCAGGGAGTGGGCTTCGTCGGTTACTTGTTCGTGGACCGGTTGTGGACCCTCATGCTGGTGACGTTGGTTGTTCAGGCGGGCAATGCCGGGTTCTGGTCTTCCTACTCACCGTTGGTCGCCGCGATCTCGGCACCGGGGGAACGAGAGCGGTGGTTCGGCCTGCTTGGGGCGTTGCGTAACGTTGGGTTCGCCGTCGGAGCGTTGGCCGCTGGGGCAGCGGTCAGTATCGGCGGAGTTGCCGGCTACCGCGCGCTGGCTGCGGCGAACGCGGCCAGTTACGCGCTGGCAGCGGTGCTTCTACACCGCGGCCATACCCGGGCAACGTCGTCGGCGCCAATCACGACCGGCGGACCTGGCTGGCGCACAGTGCTGCGCGACCGGCCCTACCTCGCGTTGACGGCCACCAATGTTTCGGTGGCCACTACCTCCCTGGCTCTCACTTTGGTCATGCCGGTCTGGGCTGTGGACAACCTCGGGCTGCCCGCCTGGGTCCCTGGCGCGGCCCTGACAGTGAATTGCGCCATGGTCGGACTCCTGCAGGGCCCGGTAGTAGCGGCCATGACAGGACACGCCCGCTACCGGGCGCTGCAGGCGTCAATGGTGTTGCAGGTGCTGGCTAGCGCGGTGCTGTTCAGCGCGGCAACGGCCTCGGTCGGCGTCGGTATCGTGCTCGTGATCCTCGGCGTCGTCGTCCTGACCGTCGGGGAACTGATGGAAAGCCCGGTCTCGAACACCGTCGCGGCCGAGGCCGCACCAGCTGCGGCACGCGGTCGCTACCTGGCCGTGCACCAGACGTCGTGGAACATCGCCTCGGTGATCGCGCCAGCGTCGCTGACAGCACTACTGGCCGTCAGCGGTCTCGCGGTATGGGGCGCGCTATCCGTTGTGGCGATCGCCGGCGGGATCGGTTTCGGGCTGGTGGCCCGTCATCTACCTGCTGCGCGGGCCGAGGTCGGAGCCGTTCTCTAAGCGGCGCGATCACGCCGCTTGAGTCCATTTGCGGTGACCGGTCAGCGTTTGTGCCGCGGGAAGACCTCACGCACCGCTGATAGCGGGGAGGTGACCGTGTTCTGGTATGCCCCGCCAAATAAGCGGCGAGCCGCCACTGACCGCCACCGGATCCCCGGTATAGAACGGGCCGATAGCTGTAGATGAGATGGTGACCAGCAATGGTTGATGCTTGATCCGTTCGCCGCCCGCGCGGGCATTGACGGGCCCGAAATGGACCGTTGCCTTTGTCGCGATAGTGCGTGATCAACTCCCGCGCTGTGTGGGTCCAATCAGTTAGGCAGTGTCCGTTTCGGAAGGGGCTGCCGTTGGGTTAGCTGTGAGGTCGGTGCGTACTTGCGGGAAGTGACAGGCAATCCCGTGACCAGTGTGGCCGCCGAGAGCTATTTCCAGCGGCGGCTCCGTGTGCGCGCAGATGTCTTCGGCTTTCCAACACCGGGTGCGGAAGCGGCAACCGCTGGGCGGATCGATCGGGCTGGGCACATCTCCGACGAGGCGAATGCGTTCTGGTCGTATTGCGCCTCTGACCACGTTCAGGTCCGGCGCTGCTGACAGCAGGGCCTGCGTGTAGGGGTGTTGTGGAGCGTTGTAGATATCCTCGCGATCACCAATTTCCATGATCTTTCCGAGATACATCACCGCCACCCTGTCACAAAAGTGCCGCACGATACCGAGATCGTGCGCCACGAAAATGAAGGCCAGGTCCAACTCCCGGCGCAGCTTGCCCATCAGATTCATTACTTGGGCCTGGATCGACACGTCCAGCGCCGAGACCGGCTCGTCAGCCACGATCACCTTGGGCTCGACCGCTAGCGCCCGGGCAATACCTATGCGTTGGCGTTGCCCACCGGAGAACTCGTTGGGGTATCGGTTGATGTGCTCCGGATTCATCCCCACCAGCGCCAGTAACTCCTGCACCCGGTCGCGCACTTTGTTCTTCGGTACGATGCTGTGGATCTCCAGCGGAGTGGCGATGATTTGCTGCACGGTCTGGCGCGGATTCAACGACCCGTAGGGATCCTGGAAGATCATCTGAATATCGCGACGCATCGGCCGCAGATCTTTTTCTTTCATATGCGCGATGTCAGCGCCCTGAAAGATTACTGATCCTGCTGTTGGCTCGATCAGCCGGGTGATCAGTTTCCCCGTGGTTGTCTTGCCGCAACCGGATTCACCGACCAAACCCAGCGTCTCACCTGCAGCAAGGTCGAAGCTGACCCCGTCGACGGCGCGGGTCAGCAGGGTCGTGGGAAGGACCCCGCGATACTCCTTCACTGGGAAGTACTTCGCTAGGTCCTTGACTTCCAACAACACCTCACGGGAGTTATCACGTCGGGGATGGATGAGGGTCTCCTGCGAGCGGTGGCCTTCGCTGTCGGCGGTGTCCTCACCCCCGCCGATCGCAGCTGCATCGCGTTGAGTCAGGTCGGTCGCGGATACATCGGCGCGTGTCGAACTGCTGGCAGATTCATTGGCGGGGTTGGTCGGATTCGTATCGCTTGTCATCAGCGTTTCACTCCAACGTCGGGGCGACTTCGTCGGCGAAGATTTTCGCCGGGTTGGTCAGATGGCAGCGGGAAAGGCGGCCGGGCTCCCCGACCACCAGATTGAGTTGCGGCAATTCGGTTTTACAACGATTGCCTTCCACTCGGTTCATGAAGTCGCAGCGCGGATGGAACGAACAGCCGGTGGGTAATGCCAACAGGCTCGGCGGAAGTCCTCGCACCGGCTTTAAGTCCGCCCCGAGTTCGCTGCTCAAGGAGGGCACCGAGCCCAGCAGGCCCCAGGTGTAGGGGTGGCGCGGGGAGGCGAGTACCTCGTCGGTCTTCCCAAACTCGACGCCACGTCCCGCGTACATCACCAACACGTAGTCGGCGACTTCGGCGACTACCGCGAGGTCGTGGGTGATGATAATGATCGCCGAACCGAACTCTTTCTGCAGGTCGTTGAGCAGGTCCAGGATCTGAGCCTGCACGGTCACGTCAAGGGCGGTGGTCGGCTCGTCGGCAATGAGCAGACGAGGATCGTTGACCAGGCCAAGCGCAATCATTGCCCGCTGGCGCATCCCTCCGGAGAATTCATGCGGGTACTGACCGGCACGGCGCTCCGGGTTGGGGATGCCGACACGGTCCAACATCTCAATAGCCCGCGTTTTTGCGACGGCTTTGGAGACCTTGTGGTGCGCCCGGTAGGCCTCGACGATTTGGTTGCCGACTTTCTTGAACGGGTGCAGCGCCGACTGCGCATCTTGAAAGATCATCGCGACGGTTTCGGATCGCAACTCTCTGAAGCTGGCTTCGCTTGCGCCGACCAGCTCTTTGTCTTTCAGCATGATCGACCCGGTGATCTGGGTGTGTTTACGGTCGTGCAAACCCATCACTGCCATGCTCGACACGCTTTTACCTGAACCTGATTCACCCACGATCGCCAGCGTCTGGCCGAGTTTGAGTTCGTAGTTGACGCCGTTGACGGCGTTCACGACCCCATCCTCGGTCGGGAAACGAACTGCGAGGTCGATGACCTTCAAGATCGTGGGGGCGTTGGGATCTAGTGGGGGACGGCGATCAGTGGCAGTCGCGATAGACACTCGGGGTTCTCCAATCCGGTGGGTAAGCAATGTCGCGAGCGTGCGTCGTGGATGCGGCTCGTTAGGCGAGCGACACGCGTGGGTCGACGACGACATACAGCAAGTCAACAATCAGATTGCCGAGCACCACAATGATCGAGGTCACAACGACCACCCCGGCAATCGTGGGTAGATCCGAGGTGCCGAGACTGTTGAGGGCCAGCAGACCCATCCCCGGTAACTGGAAGATCGCCTCAGTAAATACAGCGCCACCCATCTGGACGGCCAAATCCAATCCGACCAGCGTCAACAGCGGAGCCGCCGTGGCCCGGAAGGCATGCCCTACCAAAACTTTAGACTCACCGATCCCCTTAGCTCGCGCGGTGCGGACATAATCCTGATTCATCGTGTTGATCATGAAAGC
>JALYUK010000406.1 GCA_030853805.1 Actinomycetota bacterium
CTGCCCATCCAGGCCAGCAGGACTTCGGCGGAAAGGCCGAGCGCTGCCCGCCACTGCTCGAACTCGTCGGGGTCGGTCTCCTGCTCGGCCAGCTCGCGACCCACGTTGTCCAACCCGACGAAACGCAGCGGGTCGAGGTCCAGCTCCGCGCGAATCGCTTGCGCAATCTCGCCCCGGGACATCGCGAGCAACTCGCGCAGCGGGGTGAGGAAGTCCAACAGGCCATGGAACGGTTGATCAGTCATCAGCGGCGCCTCCCCACGCCAGGTCATCAGCCACAGCACGTCGTCGACCTCGATGCCCGGCCAGGGTGACCGCACCAGCCAACGCCGGTCGGGCGGGGGCTCGGGGAGGCCGGCCCTTTCGGCAGCTGCAGCAATCTCCTGGCTGAGTGACCACGGCGCAGGTTCGAAACTGTCGATCGGCGTGATCCAGCCGTAGTAGTCGCTGGTGCTGCTGCCCTGGTGGTGAGCGGTCGGCGTGCGGTCGCGCACCCAGCAACGGTGCCGCGCCGGCCATGCCGCCGGCACGAGGTAGTTCACCGGCGCGTCCGACAGTGCGCTCCAACCCTGCTCGATGAGCGCCTGCACCTCGGGCAGATTCTCGGGCTCGACGTAATCGTCATCGATCCGCAGCGGTGTGCCCGTCCGCGCCACTTCGGCGTGCGCCGCAAGCCCGGGCGGCAACGGCGGCACGGCCGTAGTCTCAGGCGGTTGATCGACTCCCCACGGATCGCGCATCCACTGATCGTGCCACCCCCTGCGGCCGTCGACTGCTGAACCGCGTGGAGCAGGCGACGGTCGTTACACGTGATATCCCGAGAATTCGCATTTCCCAAAAAAATGAGTTAAAGATCTACTAAGCTGAATGGTGGTCGACGATTTCTTCTCATGAAATAGTCAGGCCTTCCCCTCTGTGGGGTTTGCGAAGTCCAAGTAGATCACCAGAAGGTTTCCCATCTGACCAAGAATGGGCTTTGGGCGCCCTTTTTTTACCGCGCGTTTCATACATTCAAGTCATGGACACAGGAAAAAATGAACTGACTCGACGCGGCGCTCTGGGGCTGGTGGGAGCGGGCACACTCACCGCGTTGACCGCGCCGAGCGCATTGGCCGCCGGCTGGTCACCCGGGCGCTGGCGGAGTCAGCCCAACGCGACTCCCGGCATGTGGTCCGGAGATCTCTGGGCGCCGTACGTCGCTGACGGAACGGTGTTCACCCGGAGCGTGGCAACGATGCCGCTTGCCTCGAACTCGGCCGCGCTCGCCGCTCGGATGCCGAGCCTGCCGACCAACAACTTCGGTGTCGTCACGTCGCTCAACACCACGGCGTACAACATCCCGACCTATGTCGTCGATTCCACCGTTCGCGGCTGCCCGACGGTGTCGATGAGAGTCACCCGAGCACTACCGTCGGGTAGCCCCTGCCCTCAACTCGACGGTCGGATTCCGTTGCCGCCGTGGGCGAAACCAGCTGATGGTGGCGATCGTTCAATGGCTGTCTACGACCGTGGCACCGGCCTGATGCGGGAGTACTTCCTCTGCGCGATCGGCTCTGATGGAACCTGGACCGCAGGGTACGGAGGGTATTACCAGGCCGCGCCCGGCTTCACGAACCTGCGGTCGGACAATTACCCCATGCAGCTGACGCAGGGTTCCTCAGCCGTCGTGTCCATGCTGAACCCGTTGATGCAGGTAGGCATCAGCGAGGCTCGCAACGGCCGAATCAACCATGCGCTCGATTTCACCATCAGCAATGCGCTGCGGGGGTCGTCGTGGCCCGCCAAACAGGGTGATGGCACCGACGCCAACCCCAATACTCCCGCGGAAGGCCAGTGGTTCCGCATTCCGCCGGGCCTGAATCTGAAGGGTCTCAAGCTCCGGCCCTTCACCCTTCTATTAGCTCAAGCCGCGCAGAATTACGGCGGGATGGCGGGAGACAAGAATTTGTTCTGCCACGCTTTCAACGTGGAGCACCCGGTGAATGCGATTCACAATTACCGACAGAACCCGTGGACCACAGATATCCTCTCGAAATACGGTTCACTCGATGTCAACGACTTCCCATGGGCACTCACCCAGTGGGCTCCGTTGAACTGGGGCAGACCCTGATCGCAGGTCCTCGCGGGTGTAGCGTGCCCGCCACCGGACTCCGGTTGGCGAAAAGGCGCGCTGCACTCCGAATCCCTCCCCGCCCCCGAGTGGCATACATATGTTTCGAGTGCACCAGGTAGGGCCATGCCGCTCGAAGTGTTGCTACGCCACTCGGCGGGTGGGGATCAGAGGTCGAAGTGCCAGTCGGGGTATTCGCGCTCCAGCACCACTCGGAAGTCGCGCCACCCAGCGGCGTCCGCCGTACGCAGCGGTAGTGGACCTGCGGGTCTGCCATCGACCGTCCGGTAACCCCACTGAAATCCGCACAGCGGCTGCAGGTGTCGGGTGCGACTCACGTCGGGCAGGCGCACCAGGAACGTGTCAGCGCTCCAGACGGTATCGACGTCACCAGGCGTTGCGGGCGCGTCCATGAATGTCGGGAGATAGCCGAACGCACACATCGGCGCCATCCACTCAACGGCATCGATCGCCCGGTGAATCCGCCCACGGTCCAGTCGCTGAGTGACCAGCTGAACCCATCCGAACACTCCGGCCGGGCCGACGACGTCCAGCAGCACATGTGCTGTCACAACCGGAAAACCCTGCAGTGCAGCCGGTTCGACCTCGGGGATGACCGAGGTGTGGCCGGATCTCACCGGGTCGTCGTTCGGGCGTATGACGACCTCGACGCGCCCACTGTGTCCATCACGCCCACCCGTCTGAAAGGGGACAGTCAGCCGGGCGCCGGTGATCTCGTAACTACTCACGCGCCCAGATTAGGGACACGTCGAGAGCTGGGCGCCTAGCCTGGCGGGATGGGTACCGACATCGACGATCTGCTGGCACAGAAGGAAGCCGAACTCGAGGCGGATCTTGCGGAAGTCACCAAACCGATCGGCGAGGTCGGCACCATCTCGTTCGGTAAGCGCATCGGTGAGGGCACCTCCATGGCGGTCGATCGGTTGACGGCGGTGTCGACCCAGGAACAACTGCTCGCGATGCTGCGCGACGTACGCCGAGCCCGCGAGCGCGTCATCGACGGTACCTACGGCCGCTGCGAGGTGTGCGGCGAGCCGATCCCCCTCGGTCGACTCGAAGCCCGACCATGGGCCGTGAAATGCATCAGGCACAGCTGACCAGAATTCCAATTGCCCGAAGGCGGGCTCACCCCATCCTCGGCCTCTTCCCGCTCTCCGCTGACGCTGCTGGCGCGGCGGATCCCGCACGCCGTCCGGCCGGTCACCGTCGCTGCCGATTCACCGGGTGCGGAAGTGGTATCCCTCGCGCCACAGGTGATCCCGACTCGCACGGCGACGTAGGGCAGCGACGTCTGGGGGTTGGACCGGACGCTGCCCGGCGGTGGTAACGCCAGCCACCCGTCGAAGGGCTGTCAGCCCGAATAATCGACCAACGAGAGCGGGTGGGTGCTACCCAACGCCCGGTCGCAGCCCACGCATCAGCACGTCGAGCAGGGCGCTATAGGTCGTTGCGGGGTCGGCCGTCAGTACGAGCCCAGCGAGCTCGAGCGACACAGCGCCGTGCACACTGCTCCAGATCTGCTGTGCCATCTCCAACGGATCGGTGTCGAGTGGCTTCGCCGCCGCGATCGCAGCCGCGACATTCGCGACCAACGCCTCGAAAGCGGCTGCGGCATGCTCGTGGACCGCGTCCGAGGAAGATGCCCGCGGGATCATGCCGCCGAACATCACCCCGTAGTACTGGGGGTTCTCCAACGCGAACCGGCGGTACCGCACGCCGGACGCACGCAGATTCTCCAGCGCATCACCCTCGTCTCGACCCTGCACCGCAGCTCGTAATCCGTCGAACCCGCGGATCAGCAACGCGTCGACGAGGCCGTCCTTCCCGCCGAGCCGGTTGTAGATCCCCATCGGCGCGACATTGGCCTCGGTCGCGACAGCGCGCACCGTGACGGCGGCCGCGCCATCGCGCTGCAGCACCGTTTCGGCAGCATCGATCAGCAGCGTCTCCAGCTCGGCGCTGGGGGTGCGGACTCTGGATCCCGGCACAGGATCGGTGCCACGCGTCGAGGTCATCGCCATACCCTCCCATGCACTCGACGTCCGCCGATTGACTTCTTTCCCATCTTGTAGAACGGTGTCCCACAAATGAAATAGCACGACGTTCTACAGGAGATCCGGATGCACCCCGAACCCGCCGGCGCCCGCACCGACACCGACACCGACACCGACACCGACACCGCGAGAATCCACGACCGGCGGTGGAGCGTCCTCGCTGTCCTCTGCCTGAGCGTGCTGCTGGTCGTCGTCGACAACACGATCGTCACCGTCGCCCTGCCGAGCATCAGTCGGCAACTCAGTGCCTACACCAGTTCCCTGCAATGGGTGGTGGATGCCTACACCCTGGTCTTCGCCGGACTGCTCCTGGTCGGTGGAAACCTCGGCGACCGGCTGGGACGGCGGCGGATGCTGCAGGTCGGACTAGCCCTCTTCGCGCTCACTTCAATCGGCGCAGCGCTGGCGCAGACCACCGGGCAGCTGGTCGTCGCCCGGGCTGCCATGGGCGTCGGGGCCGCATTGATCTACCCCTCGACCCTGGCGCTGCTGAGCAACGTCTTCACCGACGCCCACGAGCGGGCCACCGCGATCGGCATCTGGGCCGGCGTTTCCGGACTGGCCGTTGCGGTCGGACCGATCTCGGGCGGTCTCCTGCTGACCCACTTCGGATGGTCCTCGGTGTTCTGGCTCAACGTGCCGTTGGTGCTCGTCGCGCTCGGCCTCGGCCGCGCACTGCTCCCGGAGTCACGCGACCACGCAGCAGGCGCATTCGACGCATGGGGCGCAGCCCTTTCAATCGTCGGTATCACCGCGCTGGTGACCACGATCATCGAGGCACCGACCCAAGGTTGGACATCGCCGCTGATCCTCGGAGGCTTCGCCGCCGCGCTCCTCGTACTCACCGCGTTCGTTGCGTGGGAGATCCGCTGCGCCGAGCCGCTGCTGGATATGCGGCTTTTCACCAACTCCCGGTTCGCCATGGCCAGCGCCGCTATCTCGCTGTCGTTCTTCGGCCTCTTCGGCTTCATCTTCCTGATCACTCTGTACTTCCAGGTCATCCTCGGCTTCAGCCCGCTACGCGCCGGGGTGGCCACGTTGCCGTTCGCTCTGGTCACCGGCTCGCTGTCACCCGTCGCGATCCTGCTGATGAAGCGGGTCGGCACGAAGCTCGTCGTCACGGCCGGCCTGGCGTTGATGAGCGGCGGCTTCGCGCTCGCCGCCTCTGTCACCCTCGGGTCGTCCTACTGGGGTCGCGTGGTGTGCTCGATGGTGCTGATGGCAGCTGGGCTGGCCCTCACGACCGGCCCGGCCTCCGAAGCCATCATGGGCGCGCTCCCTCGCTCGAAGGCAGGCGCCGGATCTGCGGTCAACGACACCACCCGTGAGCTGGGCGGCACGCTCGGCGTCGCCGTCATCGGGTCGGTCCTGAGCTCGATGTACGCCGCGCACGTCGCCACGTCACTGACCACGCTCGGTGCCCCGGCCGCGGCGATACGCACCGCACGCGGATCCCTCGTCGCGGGCTTGGATACCGTCGGGCAGCTGCCCGCGGCCATCCAGGGACCGGCTCTGAGCGCCATTCGGCACGCTTTCATCGACGGGCTGTCCGCCGGGTCACTGGTTGCTGCCGCAGTCACCGGTGCGGCCGCGATCGCGGCCCTCGCGTGGTTGCCCGCCCGCCCGCCGAGTGGCATACCTATCCATCGAGTGCACCAGTTGTAGGTATGCCGCTCAAAGGTTTGGTATGCCACTCGGGGAGGTTGTTGCGGTCAGCGGGCGGCGGCTCGCACCCGCTCGGCTTCGCTACCCGCTGCAGTGTTCGACCGGCCGGCTCGAGAGCCGGCCAATTTTGCGCGCAGGTGCTCGCCGACGGTGATCGGCGGGTAGTCGCTCGCTCCGGCTTTTCCCGTTGGCATCGCCGCCACCGTTGCGTCGATGTTGCCGTCGTGGAAGTAGGCAGCGGAACGTCTGCGCTCGATACTGCCGTCCACCAGCGGCGGCTTCACCCGATGCAGCGTCGACATCCACCGGTCACCCGTCCACCGCGCCATCAGGTCACCGAGGTTGATCAGCAGCGCTTCATCGGCGGGCGACACGTCGTGCCACACCCCGTCGTGATCGAGCACCTGCAGGCCACGCACCTGATCCGCCCAGAGCACCGTGACGATGCCGTAGTCGGTGTGCTCGCCCATCCCGGTCAGGTCGCCGTCCAGTTGCACATCGGTGCCCGCCGGAAGCGCGTAGTTGTTCATCCGCAATACGTCGATCGAGTGGTCGGTGTAACCCTGGAAGAAGCCGTGGGGTAGTTCGAGAGCGTCCGCAAACACGTCGGTCAGCACTCGCGCAACCCGACCCGCTTCGGCGAAATAGGCCTGAACCTGGGGCTGGAAGTCCTCGACGCTCGGCCAGAGGTTCTCCGGGTAGTCCTCCTTCGGTAGCTCCAGGGCGGGGAAGTCGCTGGCCTGGCTACCGACGTTGAACGCCTCGAAGAAGTCGTTCATCCGATTCGCCGCCTCCACGCCGAGGGACAGGGAGAGCGATTCGGACTTCGGCGGTGCGTACCCGCGGTTGATGTGCGGCGGGGTGCGGTACTCCTTCTTGACGTCCAGGTCCTGGGCGAAGAAGTCGTCCATCGCGGCCTTCAACCCGTTGATCGCGTCAGCGGGTATGCCGTGCCCGACGATCTGGACGAACCCGACCGCACTGCACGCGGCATCCATCGCTGCCGCGCAGGCGCGCTGGTCCGCTGGACTGCCGCGCTCGACGTACGCGCTGATATCGACCGTCGGCACTTCAAAGGCGGACATGATCACTCCTCGTTCGCAGGGCGCTGCACGTGGCGGCCGGACTGATTCATTCTGCCCTGCACCGACGGAGCGGTGGACCGCCTCCGGGCCGGTACGCGGCCGCCCTCGCCGACATAGAGCGTGCCCAGTCAGGACGTGGGCCGACTGTTCGGCGGCGCACGGCGGGTCAGGCGCACCCAGACGAGCAGCACCGCAGTGCACAGCGCAAAACCGAATGCAAAGTCCTCGATCGGGATACCAGGCGGCAACCGGATGCCAAGGTTCTGCGAGTCGTCATAGGCAACAACCGGCTCGGACCCACGAGTCAGCAGACCGTCCACCAGTACCTGGAATGCGACCACGATCGTCATCGACGCCCAGTAGCGCACCGTCTTGAAGAGCCCGGTCCGCAGCCACGCGAGCTCGAGCGCCACCACCACGATCAACCCGAGGACGACGGACACCGTGTATTCAGGCATCACGTGTACTCAGGCATCGCGGCCCGCCTCGCGCGGCGATCGAGCAGGCAGCCGCGCCCGCAGCAGCCGCCCGCAGATGCCGACCGCCTCGTACGTCAGTAACCCGCAGATCGGCACCACCACGAAGAAGAGCACTTCTTCGAGCGGCATCGGACCGATGTCGATACCGACGAGGTAGCGGGCCCCATAGGTCCACCAGCCGCGGTCGATACCCACCAGATCCCAGGCGATGAACACGACAGCCGGGCCGGCAACCGCAGCGAAGGCCAGCAGCGGCCGACGCCACACCCGCGCTCCGATCAGGAACTCCAGGGGAAGGGTGAGCACCACGCAGCCGGCGAGGATGAGTAGGTAGGTCAGGTGTTGCACGATCTCGGTCCCGGTCTCGTCACCTGCGCCGGGCAGGCGGCGACCCGGCGGCCTGCCACCGCGAAGCGGGCGTGGCCATCAATCGCGCCGCCATTCCCGCTTTGCGCCAGGTCGGCAGCTGCACCCGTGCCGCGAACACGTCGTAGTCCGCGTCTTCGATCAGATCCAGGATGCGCGAGTAGAGCCGCCGGGCGATCACCACGCAGCGTGCAGAGGCTCGAGGCAGATATTCCATCCCCGTGTCGGCATGCGCGTAGAGCGCACGGGTGCGCTCGATCTCGAAGCGCATCAACGCTTTCCACTCCGGCGTGACCGAACGCGCATCCGGGTCGGCGCCGAACCGCTCGAAGTCCTCCAACGGCAGGTAGTGCCGGTCGCGGTCACGGTCTTCGTCGACATCGCGCAGGAAGTTGGTGAGTTGGAACGCCAGGCCGAGGTCGCGAGCCGGGGCGTACGCGCGCCGATCGGTGGGCTCGAGCACCGGCAGCATCATCTCGCCGATGACGGCGGCCGATCCCTCCATGTAACCGAGCAGATCCTCATAGGTCGCATAGTGCGTGACCAGCAGGTCGCTGCCCATGGCGCCGAAGAACCGATCGAAGCATTCCTGCGGAATGTCGCGCCGCTCGGCAGTATCTGCAGCAGCCGCCAGCACCGGGTCATCGCTCGCACCGGCGCGATGCGCCCGGAAGGCCTCCACGAAAGCCTCCAGCTCTTGCCCGGTCCGCTCGCGATGCGCCCCGTCGGTGGCGTGCGGTGCATCGACGATGTCGTCGGCGAGTCGGCACAGTGCGTAGACGGAGTAGACGTCGCGGCGTTGGGCTGCGGGCAGGGTGCGGGCTCCCCAGAAGTACGTCGTGCCATAGGCCTTGGTCAGCACCGCACAGCGGGCGTACCCGACCTCCAGCAGCGCCGGATCGACACTCATCGGGGCACTCCCAGATGGGCCAGAGCACGCTGCGCGGCCAACTTGCCGCTGACCAGTACCATCGGCACCCCGACACCCGGCGTGGTGCCGTGCCCGGCGAAGATCAGTCCCGGCACCCCGCGCGCGAAGTTGGTCGGTCGGAACGGGCCCGATTGGGTGAGGGTATGTGCGAGCGCGAACGGCGTGCCCTCGGAGAGCCCCTGGTCGGCCCAGTCCCCAGGAGTCACGAGGTGCTCGCTGACGATGTCGGTCGGGTAGCCCGCCCCGCGTAGGAATCCGGTGAGCCGCTCGCGCATCTGGTCGCGCATCTGAGACCAGTCGAGCGCGCCGCCGAGGTGCGGAGCAGGCTCCAGCACGTACATCGCGGCGCCACCGGGTCGAGCCCGCGACGGGTCGGTCACCGACGGCACGGACACCAGCCGCGACGGGTCACGCATCAGCACCCGCTCGTCGAGCAGCTCGTCGAACGACTTGGCCCACTCCTTGCCGAAGTGGATGTTGTGGTGACGCACATCGTCGGGTGCCGCGTCTGCAGTGCCGACGTGCCACACGACCGCAGACGGCGAGAACTTCGGTTTACGCAGCGACAGAGGGCGTTTCGTCTGGGGCAACAACACGTCGTACATCGTGGGCAGGTCCCCGGTCGCGATCACCACGTCGGCAGCGAGCACCTCATCGCCCGCCGCGCCGCCTTGCACGACCACCCCGCTGACTTCGCCGGACGGCGTACGCCGCAGCCCGGTCACCTCGGTGCGCAGTCGGATGTCGACGCCGGCGGCCTCGGCAGCGCGCGCCAGCGCGCGCGGCACATCGTGCATACCGCCCTTGGGGAAGAAGACCCCGCGCACGCTGTCCATGTAGGTGATGACAGCGAAGATACCCAGCGCCTGCTGCGGTGAGACCCCGGCATACAGGGCCTGGAAGGTGAAGAGCCGGTGCAGCCGCTCATCATCGAACCGGCTGCGGATCAGCGGGTCGAGGTGGCGCAGACCGCCCATCTTCAGCAACTTCACGCCTGGGGCGGGCGGGTTGGCGATCTGCCACGGACGCTCGAAGTTGCGGTCGATGAACCGCGGCATCTCCAGCTCGTAGAGCTGCTTCAACCAGACGACGAACTTCTGGTACGCCGCCGCGTCGTGGGCCCCGCACATCTCACGGATCTGCTGCGTCATCGCGTCGTGGTCGGCCAGCACATCCATCGTCGAACCATCTGCGAACCGCGCGCGATACGCCGGGTCGAGCTGCTGCAGCGTCAACTCGTCAGCCAGGCTGGTGCCAGCGGCCTGCAACGCTTCGTCGATCAGGTCGGGCATCGTGAGCACGGTGGGGCCCAGGTCGAAGGTGAAACCGGCGTCCTCGCGCATCGCCGCAAGACCACCGACGTGATCGCCACGTTCGACGACGACCACTTCGTGCCCGGTGCGCGACAGTTGGCAGGCCGCTGAAAGTCCGGCGAGGCCGGCTCCGATGATGACGACTCGACGACTCATGGGTGGAGCGCTCCTTGAAGGATTGAGTGGGCGGGCGGGTAGCTCATGTAGCGAGCAACTCGCAGTACTGCGGGCCGGCGGGGCTGAGCGTCACGCCGGCCCTCATCTCGTCGCCGCCGCTGACAAAACGCAACGTGCGGTCGGCCAAAACCTGCAGCACCACGTGCAGCAGCAGGGTTGCGTAGTGACGGCCGAGGCAGGTGCGCGGACCGGCCGCGAACGGCAGGTAACCCCACGCAGGCATCCTGTCCGCGAAACGTTCGGGTCGAAACTTCTGCGGCTCATCCCACAGGGACGGGTCGCGGTGGGTGAGGAACGGGCTGTACATGACCATGCTGCGCGCCGGGATCGTGCGCCCCTCGAATTCGACGTCGCGTGAGGTGATGCGACTGCCGAGCCATCCCGCCGGGTAGAGGCGTAACACCTCACGGACGACGTTCTGGTGCTGCGGCGGCGCGAGGTAGGCCGGTTGTTGCGCGACGTGCCGCAGTAGCCAGGCGAGCGTGTGCGCCGTCGTGTCGTATCCCGCGGCCAGTGCCACCCGCATCTCCGACACGCCACCGTGCTCCGCGAATACCGCTGCGAGAGAGTTCGGTTCGGCATCTCTCAGCCGCGCAGCAAGCACCGCGTTCATCCGAGCGAACCGCCTCGGACGAGGCAGGAACGGTCCTGGCAGGGCGGAGGTCATCGGGTCCAGGAAGTCATTCAGCACCGGGTGCGTGCTCTGGGTGCCGAGGAACGTTCTGGACAGCACCGCGCGCACCACCCGCGACGCCCAGGCGACCGCGTCGAAGCGTCCCGCAGGCAAGGTCATCCGTACGACCTGCTCCATCTGCTCGGACAACTCGGCCACGGAGGACCGGGAGAAACCGGGATTCAATGCGGCCCGACGCGGCGCATGCTCGGGGTAGTCGGTGCCCACGATGCCGTCGTTGAGGTAGGGCGACAACTGACTCATCCCGCCCTTGCTGCGGAACGTGTCGAGATCGCCGAGCACCAGTCGGTTCCACGTGGGGCTGTAGCCGACGTAGGCCGTGCGCCACAGACGCAGCCGGAATACCGGTCCCAGCGCTGCACCCTCCTGCATGAGAGTCAGCGGGTCGGTGCCCCAGCGCCCGAGGTGCCCTGCAAACGGCTCACGGGTCGGCTCGGGGAAATCGGTAGCCCGACCGTCCCGCATCAACAGCGAGGACATGGGCGGGATGTGCGACAGTCCGCTCATGAGTAGGACCGGCCCTTCCAATGCTTGGTGCGCCTGATCGACACGGCAGCCACGGGCACCGAGTAGACCGGGGTGAGCGGCATGGTGAGCGCCTGCCACCACTGGCGCCGCCCCGTCGTGGACTCGATGATCACCCGCTCAACCACTCCCAGCGCCCACGGGATCGCCCACGCCGGTCGGCGAACGGTGAGCAGCGGAGGAGCCGTGTAGGCAACCAGGTGCCAGGCGGTGAAGACCACCATCATCGGGCGGTTACCCATGACCGCGAGCAGACCCTTACCCAGCCCGGCAACCAGCTCGTCGTAACCCTCATACATCCGCGTGCCGATCAGGTCGCCGCCGAGCGCGAGCCCGATCTTGCGACCGCTACGACGCACATGCCGGGCCATCGCGAGGTCTTCCACGATCTCAGTGCGGACGGCGCCGAACCCGCCGAGGGCGTCATAGGACGCTCGCGGGAAGGCCATGATCGAGCCGTTCGCGGCGGCTGCACCCTTGGCCAGCGGCTGATCCAGCAGCTGAAACGGCAACCCGGTGAGCAGCAGATCGTCGATCAACGGCATCGTCACGTGCTCCGCGAACGTCCTGGTCTCCTGCCGGGGAAAGACCGACATCAGGTCGGCGCGCTGTTCGCGCAGCTGCGTCAGCACAGCAGCAACGGCCCCCTCGCCGAGTTCGATGTCGGCGTCACAGAACAGCAGCACATCGCCCGATGCGGCGTCGGCGCCCTGAGCGCAGGCCCAGGTCTTGCCGACCCAGCCGTCCGGCATCGGCGCCCCTGCGACCACGCGGGCATGCGGGTGGCCTGCGGTCCGCTCGGCGAGCATCTCGGGCGTGCCGTCCGTCGAGCAGTCGTCCAGGAAGATCAACTCGTCGACGTCCTGCGCGAGCATCCCCGCCAACCGCGGGGGAATGCGGCCCGCCTCGTCACGCACCGGCACAATCAACGACACCCCGCCGGCCGTGCTGGTCGGGTCGTTGCGCAATACCGGAAAAGATCGTTTGTTGGACAGCGCGATGACGGTCTTGACCGCGATGAACGCGGTGACCGCCGTGAGTACCTTCCTCATTGCTGTACCTGACTCACGCTTGCACCTGACTCATTGCCGGCCCCGACTCATCGCTGCACCATGGCCGCCAGCTGGCTGATCCGCTCGTCCATCGATCGGCGACCGGCCACTATCTGCCGGAAACCCGGCAGCGGTTCGCGTGGATCGGCAGTGCTGATCAGCTCGTCCAGGGCGGTGAGCTGGGCGCTCATTGCCGACGCCAGGTCCTCGGGAGCCACCGGCGCGCCGATGTCGACAATGGCCTCAGCGTGCTGGTGACCACGGAAGACGACTCTCAGCGACACCGGCACCAGTGGGGCACGAGTCTGCTGGGCGAACCAACCGGCTCCGCGATGTAAAGGGCGCATCGGGCCCGGGCCGAGCAGCTCGCCCTCGGGCAGGATGATGAGAGTGGTGCCGTCCCGCAGCGCCTGCAGCCCCTGCCGGGGCCGGTCGCTGGGCACCAGGTGCAGCGGTTTGAGGAAGCCGAAGGACTTCAGATTCTCGGCATCCATCACCAGGGTCAACCGGTGACCCTCGTGGCGGAGCACCGAGGCGGCCACGAAGGCGTCCCACCAGGAGTGGTGGTTGCCCGACCATACGATCGGCGCAGGGGGCAGCTGACCGCGGACGCTGACCGAGCGCAGGTTGCTGCGCACCATCCGTTCGAACGCGGCGTACACGACCTTCGCAGAGAGCTGGGTCGCGCCATCAGATTTTGCACTGTCCGAGGTCCCACCGGTGAGCCTCGCGGGGATCTTCACAGCGTCACCGCCGACGGCAACCGCGAGGGGTCCGCGTCGGGCCAGCGTTCGGGGCAGTCGCCGAGCGCCACCAACGCATCGAGCTGCTCGCGGCACCACGGCGAGACACGACGCTCACCGGCCAACACGGCACCGGTGAAACCGCTCCAGGACACCCATTCGAAGTCTTCGACCTCGTCGGGCATCGGGCGCGGCTCACTCCCGCCGAGGGTATGCGCGACGAGTACGGGGCACAGCTCGAGCTCGACGACCGAGTTCATCTCCGCGCGGTAGGCGAAGTCGGCCAGCACCAGGCGCGGCATCCCGATGGGGAGCCCCAACTCGCGTCGGACCCGGCGCATCACCGCCCCGCGCAATGTCTCACCGACGGCCGGATGCCCGCACACCGAATTGGTCCAGACGCCCGCGAACGTCCGTTTGCTCAGCGCCCGCTGGGTGACCAGCAAACGGTCCTGGTGGTCGAAGATGTAACACGAGAACCCCAGGTGCAGCGGCGTATCCGCGTGGTGCACCGTCGCCTTGTCGTGGGTTCCGATGGCTGACCCGTCCGGGTTGAGGAGGATGACGTGCTCGACCTCTCCACTGGCGGGGTCGAGGATCTCACGGACGGAGTCGACCTCCACTTCAGAGGACTGACCGCTCTTTACTGCAGGGTGCACTGCTTACGCCGCTCGCCGAAGGGACACTGGCCGGTGTTCTGAAACGCTATCAATCAGGTGTTCAACGACTGTGGCCACCTCGTTTCTTCCCCTGCGGCCCGGAAGTTTCCGGCAACCGCGAGCGGCGGCGTCAGCATCCTCCGATGATGAGCTTTCGCCGTATCGATGATTTCGATCACCGTGCGTCGTCTATCTCTGTAACCGCATCGCGCGGGCCCGCAGGACACCCCCAGGAGCAGCCCATGACCACACAACCCGTCACTCTCGCCGGAGCACCCACCTGGATCGACCTCAGCACGTCCGATCAGGGGGTCAGTCGCACGTTCTACGGCCAATTGTTCGGGTGGCAGTCGCAGGAACCAGACCCGCAGATGGGCGGCTACCTCAACTTCACCCTCGCCGGCGAGCGGGTGGCAGGCTGCATGCCAGCAATCCCTGGCATGCCTGGCACCCTCGCCGATGTGTGGACGGTCTACCTGGCCACTGACGACGCCGAAAGCGTATGTCGGGCAACGATGCAAGCCGGTGGCACCGTGATCGCGCCGGCAATGGACGTGATGGATCTGGGCAGGATGGCGGTCGTCGCCGACCCCAGCGGCGCGCCGATCGGTGTCTGGCAGGCCGGCACCCACCCGGGGCTGATCACCCAGGGCGAGCCGGGCCATGCCGCGTGGTTCGAGCTGCTCACCCGGGACCACGACGCCACCGTCAGCTTCTGCCGGACCGTGTTCGGGTGGGAACCGCAGCAGGTCGCTGACGAGCCGGGGTTCCGTTACACGACGGGTCGCATCGACGGCCGGGACGTCGTCGGGGTGATGACGACGGGTGAGCAGCGACCGGAGGGCTCGAGCGGTGTCGCCGCAGAAGCACCGGCGCAGTGGTCGGTCTACTTCGGTGTCGAGGACACCGACGCCAGCCTGCAGCGAGCGATCACACTCGGCGCGACGGTCGTTCATCCGCCGTCGGACAGTCCGCACGGCCGGGTGTCGGCGTTCACCGATCCCACCGGAACCCTGGTCAAGATCATTGCCTGAGACCTACGGTCAGCGATATGAGCACGAGCGATGCGATGACAACCGAGGTCTCTGTGCCCGATGCGACCGTTGCCGATGTGACCTCGACCATGCAGGATGCGGCCGGCGTTGATCCGGAGGCCTACCGCGCCGAACTGACCGGATACTGCTATCGGATGCTCGGATGCCCCGCGGACGCCCAGGACGCGGTACAGGAGACGATGCTGCGCGCGTGGCGCTCCTCGCAGGGATTCCAAGGCCGGGCAAGCGTTCGCACCTGGCTCTACCGGATCGCAACAAACGTGTGCATCGATGCCCAGCGCAGCGGATTCCGTCGGGCCAGGCCGATGGATCTGGGCCCTGCCGGACATCCGGTGCTGCAGGAGCTGGGCAACTCGCTGCCCGACACCGAATGGGTCCTGCCGATGCCGACACCGCAGCTCGGCGGCGTCGATCCTGCACAGGTGAGCATCGAGCGGGACACGGTGCGACTGGCATTCATCGCAGCGCTGCAGTACCTACCGCCGCGCCAACGGGCGGTGCTCATCCTGTGCGAGGTCCTGCGCTATTCCGCAGCGGAGGTCGCAGAGCTGCTCGACGTGAGCACGGGATCGGTCACCAGCGCGCTGCAACGGGCGCGCGTGACGCTGGCCGCGCGCCCCCACGAAGCTCCCGCCGAACCGACCCGGGACGTGGCGGGTCTGTTGTCGCGGTACGTCGCGGCGTTCGAGCGGTACGACGTCGACGCCTTGGTGGCTTTGATGCGCGAAGACGTGGTGATGAACATGCCGCCGTATCCGCTGTGGTTGCGCGGGCCGGCTGACGTCGCGGCGTGGCTGCGCGGGCCTGGCAGCGAATGTCGCGGATCGCGGCTGCTGTCGACCAGCGCGAACGGGCAACCGGCGTTCGGGCAATACCGACCCGCATCGGGTGGCGGTCATGCAGCGTGGGCCCTGGTCGTACTGGAGCTGCGCGGGAATCTGATCGCGACGACGACGTCATTCCTGGACACGCCGGCCCTGTTCCCGCAGTTCGGCCTACCGCTGACGCTGCCCTGACACGTCCGATGGACGCCGTTACGGTGTGCCAACCCAGCCCGATCCCCTTGAGGACCACTCATGCCCCGTTTCATGCGGGACCGCTCAGGCCACGCGACCGTTACGAATACCGAGCTGTTCTTCGACCTGGTCTACGTCTACGCGATCACCCAGTTGTCGGTGCGGCTCGTCGAGCACCCGACCTGGGGCAATGCCGCACAGACTGCGCTGCTCCTGGCCATGGTGTGGAACGTGTGGGTCTACACCACCTGGGTTACCAACTTCCTGGATCCTGACAAGAGGCCCACCCGACTGATGCTGTTCGCCGTCATGCTCGGCAGCCTCGTGATGTCGGCAGCCATCCCGAATGCCTTCAGCGGTGGCGACGGGCCCGATCGCGGGCTGTGGATCGGTAGCGCGTACGCGGCAATGCAACTGGGGCGCACGGGATACGCCGTGTTGGCAACCCGCGGTGCAGCGGTGCACAACAACTTCATCCGAATCTTCAGCTGGTGCGCGGTCTCGAGCACGCTTGCGCTTGTCGGCGGATTCGTGGACGGCCCAGGGCGCGGCTGGCTGTGGCTGGCCGCCGTCGCGTTCGACCTGCTCGGCGGGTTCAGTCAGTTCTGGACCCCGTGGTTGGGCCGATCGGAAACGTCCGAGTGGGCTGTCGACGGCGCTCATTTCGCAGAGCGATGCCAGCTGTTCGTCATCATCGCCCTCGGTGAATCGGTCGTTGCGATCGGCTCGCCGCTGGCGGACTCCAAGAGCGTGAGTGCGTTGCTGGCCTTCTCCTTCGTCGGCGCCTTCGGCGGTGCGGTGGCGTTCTTCTGGGTGTACTTCGACCGCACTGCCGAGCAGGGTGTCGAAGCGATCACGGCCAGCGACGACCCGGGCAAACTCGCCGCGTTCGCCTTCCACTACGTCCATCCGCTGATCGTCGCCGGAATCATCCTGTCCGCCGCGGGGGACGAGGTCGTGCTGCACGACCCCGGCCACCACGCGACGGGCGGCACATCCTGGTTCGTCGCCGGCGGTTCCGGGCTCTTCCTGTTCGGGCACTTCGTCTACCTACGGCTCATCCGCGATTCGGCCTCATTGCCGCATCTGGGCGCCATCGCGGTGCTGCTTGTGCTGGCGCCCCTCGGCGGACACCTGACCGCATTGACCGTCGGCATGCTGACACTGGCCGTGCTCGTCGCGCTACTGCTCATCGACACCCTGACGACCCGTCGGCATTCTCAGCCCTGAGCACGAAGGGCCGTCGAGTGTCGGCAAACATTGCCAGAGTCAGGATTCTGGAGACGACTCGCCGGTCGAGTGTCGGGCAACCCGGGGTAGCGAAACTTGGGTTCGGGCGCCTACGTCGCGTCGTCACCCAATGCGGCCAGCACCTTGGCCGTCACGTGGTCCAGCTGCGCGAGTTCGGCCGGGTCGAGCACGTCGAACAGGTACCCCCGCACGTGCCGGACGTGGCCCGGCGCCGCCTCTTCCAGGTCGGCCAGCCCTGCGGGTAGAAGAACGACATCCGCGCCCCGACCGTCCTGTGGGCACTGCTGCCGTTCGACCAGTCCGCGCTTCTCCATGCGGGTGAGATGGTGCGACAGACGGCTACGTTCCCACTGCATCTCGTCGGCGAGCGCAACCACCCTGACGCGATGATCGGGCGCTTCGCTCAGCGTGACCAGTACCTCGAAATCCTGCAACGACAGCCCGGACTCGTCGATCATCTCTCGCGCCAGGCGCGCGGTAAGTCGGGAATTGACGTGCAGCCACTGCCGCCAGATTCGCTGCTCCTGTTCGCTGAGCCATCGCACCTCGGTCGTCATGCAGGAGATCCTACCGTGCCTAGTTGACATATCACTAAAGGTGCCGGATATTTGGGTGACACATCACTCACTACCTCTGGGAGTACCGCATGAGCACCACCTTGAAAGACCTCGACGGCACCTACACCATCGACCCCGCGCACAGTGCGGTCGGCTTCGTCGCGCGGCACGCAATGGTCACCAAGGTGCGCGGGACATTCACCGACGTCGAAGGCTCCGCCACCACCGGCGCCAACCTGCACGAGGCGAAGGTCTCCCTCAATATCGCTGTCGCGAGTGTCGACACACGCGACGCAAAACGCGACGGCCACCTACGCACCGGCGACTTCTTCGAGGTCGAGAAGTACCCCGCCATGACCTTTCACTCCACCCACGTGAGTGCGGTGGACGATGACACCCTGCGGATCGTCGGCGACCTGACGATCAAGGACACCACCAAATCGGTCAGCATCGACTTCGACTTCAACGGCTCCGCTGTCGACCCCTACGGCAACGAGCGCATCGGCTTCGAGGGCTCGACCGTGATCGCCCGCTCGGACTACGGCATCAGCTTCAACGCAGCGCTGGAGACCGGCGGCGTGCTCGTGTCGGACAAGATCACCCTGCAGCTCGACGTGTCCGCCATCAAAGCTGCCTGACCCCGCTCGCAACGCGCCCGTTGACGGAGTTGGAAAACCGTTGACGGGCGCTGTCGGCGTGCTGGCAGCCCTACAGGCCCCACACCTTGGCCATCGCCAGGTAGTTACGCGCCTCGGCGTGCCGCGACTGACGTTGCAGGGTGCGACCGAGCAGCAATGCCGCGTACCCCTCGGTCGGCTGGGAATCCAACACGGCTCGGGCCTCCCGTTCGGCACCGTTCAACTGGGCGGAATGAAAGTAGGCGCGCGCAAGTAGCAGCCGCGCAGCAGTCGTCCCGTGCGTGACCTCGGAGTTGGCGAGCAGCTTCTCCAGGACGACGGCAGCTTCGGAGTAGTCACGCCGGGTGTAGAGCTCCTCGGCGTACTGCAGCTGGGTGTAGTCGCCGGTCTGGGTGTTGTCGATCTGGGACATGGGCAAACCTCCTGCATCGATGACGTCGCGCAACGGCTTCGCAGCAGCTCAGCAGTATTCGACCGGATCGGGCGGATCGTGCAGGCTGACCGTCAGGTCGTCGCCACCTTCCACAACAAATGAAGCCTCGATCATCATCCCGCTGCGCAAGGACCGGGCAATGAAGCACTCCCGGTGGGCGAGCTGCACCAGCCGTTGCACCCGGTCGGTACGACTGCCCGGCGCCAACGTGATGCGCGGTCTCAGCTCGATCAACTCAACCCAGGCAGGACCGCCCAGCTCGGTCATCAGCCCGACCGCAAAGTCGTCGTAGGCAAGCACATCCAGCCGGGCGCGCGCCGCAACCGCGAGGAAAGACAGCATCTGACAGCTGCTCGCCGCGAGTACCAGTAACTGCTCGGGGTTGCGCAGCGTCGGATCACCGCCGAAGTACGGGTCGCTGCTCAGTCGCTCCTGGCGCCCCGCGACGGTCCCGGTGTGCTCGCGGCCGTATCCGGCGTACCCCACCCCCGTCGACCCCGACCACTGGACCCGTACGTCGTACCGATGCTCGACCACCGTTCCACCGTAGGGGCAGCCCCCACACTCACCCCAGCGCACAGTCAGCCGACGGGCGTAACGTCTGCGACAGACCGAGCGCCCTGCCGTCTGTTGCCGGACAGGTGGGCAGAACCAGACGTTGACTGAGAAAGTGCGGGTTGATGGCGGGCAACAACGAACATTTGACTGCGGTCATCACCGGGCGTGTATCCGGGGTCGGTCGGGCCACTGAAAGTGGATTCGCGGGCGCGGGGTATGACGTGGTGGTCCTGGCTCGTGACGCCGCAGAACCCGCAGGGCCCACTGCACGCCACGCCGGCCGGTCCTGATGGGTGATCGACTGGTCCGCGACGCAGACGGGTACGCGCCGATCGGTGAATACGCCGTGTTGGGCGACGGGCGTGGGGTGGCGTTGCTCGCATCCGATGGTTCGATCGACTGGTGGGCTGTGCCCCGGCTGGATTCCGCGCCCCCCGTGTCGGGCCTGCTGGACCCTGAGCGTGGTGGTCGTATCCGGTTGTGTCCCAGTGATACCGACGCGACGTACCGGTGGCGCTATCTGCCGGACACCAACCTTGTCGAGACCATCTGGACGACCTCGAGCGGCGTCGTCCGCGTTACCGACTCGCTCAACTCCGGCTCGGCAGGGGCGCTGCCATGGGGTGAGCTCGGACGTCGGATCGAGGGCGTGCAGGGACAGGTCGAAATGGACCTGCTCATCCTGCCCGGCGACGGGATGCGCGAATGGGAGCCATGGGTCGATGACGATCAGCGCGGACCGATCATCCACGCCGGCACGCTCACCCTCGGAGTGCGTTGCAGTGATCAGATCCCTCTCGAGATGTCCCATGACCGCGTCCAATCCCGTTTCGAAGTCACCGACGGCGACCGCTGCATCGTCGGCGTGGTCGCCTCGGACGCCGACCCGCTCTTCATGTGCTCCGTCGACGCCATCGACCACCGGATAGACGTCAGTGCCCGCGCGTGGTGCGAGTGGAGCAAGGGTGTTGTCTGGGCAGGCGCCGACCGCGAGCAGATCGTCCGCAGCGCACTGGCCTTGAAAACCCTCGTCATCGCCGAGACCGGCGCCGTCGCCGCAGCCGCGACGACCTCACTCCCGGAAAGCATCGGCGGTCCCAAGAACTGGGACTACCGCTACTCCTGGACTCGCGATGCAGCGTTCACCATCGACTCCCTCTCGCTGCTGGGGCTGCACGAGGAAGTCCACTCGGCTGTTGCCTGGTTGCTGCACGCAATCGAGAACAACGGTCCTGACCTGCGGGTGATGTACACGTTGAGTGGCAACGAGCCGGACGGCGGCGTGCGTTCGCCCGAACTGCCCGGTTACCGCCACAGCCTGCCCGTCCAACTCGGCAACAGCGCCTCGGGTCAGACCCAGCTCGGGGTCTACGGCGATCTGTTCGGCACCGTGGCGAACTGGGTCTTCCACGGTCATGTGCTGGACGTCGGCTCCAACCGCCAGTTGGCGGACCTCGCGGACCGCTGCGCCGATGTCTGGCGACATGACGATGCCGGCATCTGGGAACTACACACGAACCGCCAGTACACCTCGTCCAAGATGAACTGCTGGCGCGCGCTGGATTCCGCCGCGAAACTCGCCGAAGCCGGCCATCTCATCGGCTCAGGAGGGCGCTGGCGCGGCGAGGCCGCTGTCATCAAGGCATGGGTGAATGAGCACTGCTGGTCAGCTGAGAAGCAGGCCTACACCTTCTACGCGGGTACCGAAGAACTGGACGCGTCCGTGCTCCTCGGAGCCCAACTGGGTTTCGAGCGGGGCACGCGCATGTCGAGCACCATCGACGCGATCAACGCCGAGTTGGGCGCCGGTCCGCTGCTCTACCGCTACAGCGGGGTGCACCAGGAGGAGGCGACCTTCACCGCCTGCAGTTTCTGGCAGCCGCACGCGCTCGCGCTGGTCGGCCGGGTTCAGGAGGCGCAGCGGTTGCTCGACGCATTGGACATCGTCGCCGGCCCGCTCGGGTTGATGGCCGAGATGGTGGAGCCCGGCACCAACGCCCAGCTCGGCAACCTGCCGCAGGCTCTCAGTCACCTCAGCCACATCCGTGCTACAGCCGCGGTACGAGCCGCTCAGCGGGAAGAACGGAACTGACATGCAGCTGCGATATATCGAATTGGGTCGAGCCGCATGGGGTGGCGCGTTGCTGCTGGCTCCGGACAGCACGCTCGGCCGGATCCACGGGCTGAAGATCGACACGAAGAGTGAGGTCATCGCCCGGATCCTGGGCGCCCGCCAGCTCGCCCAGGCGGCCCTGTCCGGAATCGAGCCCAGCCCGGAGGTGCTCGCCATGGGGGTCTGGGTCGACCTCGCCCACGCAGCGAGCGCATTCGGCCTGGCCGTGGTCGACCGTTCCCGCGCGCGCGCCGGAATCACCGACGGCGTCGTAGCACTCACCTGGGCCGGTATCGGTTACCGCGACCTGGTGCAGAGCAGAGCCACCCCACCCGCCCATGATCGTCGCCGCGACCAGCTCGCCCGGATGGTGCTCGGGATGGCACCCGGTGGTGGACCGTTGCTGCGCATCGCCCAGCGTGACCGACAGGAGAAATGATGAACACCTCGACCACGATCGGTGCCGGTCTGTTGCAGAACGTGCGCACCGGACACTTCCAACGCACCCTTGCAGGGCTGACGGCGGGCGGAGCGGTGGTGACCACACTGGAGATCTACGTCTCGCACGACTCCGCGAGCTTCGGCAACAAATTGATGTGGATACCCATCGCCGTAGTGCCCACGCTGGTGCCCGCCGGTATTGCCGCCGTGTGCAACGAACGCGCCGCGCGGGTCGTGCTGCCGATAGCGAGCGCGTTGGTGGTCGCTAACGGCCTCCAGGGCACCTACCTGCACCTGCGGGGCGTCGCGCAGAAGCCCGGCGGACTGAAGATGGCCGCTTACAACTTCGAGATGGGGCCGCCGGTCCTGGCGCCGCTGATCACCACGCTGGTCGGCGGAATGGGCCTACTCGCCTCCGTGTTGCGTCGCGAGAATTCACTCTGATGCCCTACCGCGCACCACATCGCACGGGTGTCACGCCGCAGGGCCGTGGCCGATTCCCCGGTTTCGATGTCATGGACGAAGTCGACCGTTGGGACGATGTGACGGCTGGTGTCGTGTTGTCGCGTTTGCAGCCATTTACCGATCTGTCGTTCTTCACCGCAGCCGAGGACGCGATCATCAGCCCGCTGTGCGACCTGCTGCTGGAGCAGGATGCCGAGCCACGAATACCCGTCGTTGCTTTGATCGATGCGCGACTGGCCGCCGGTGAGACCGACGGCTGGCACTACGACGACATGCCGCCGGATCCGCAGGCGTGGCAGCAGACCCTGGCCGCACTCGACCAGGACGCACAGGACGCTTATGGCAAAGGATTCGGCGCACTGGGCGCCGGCCAACAGGCCGCGCTCATCCACAACATCAGCAGAACCTCGTCCAGTGAGGGCACCTGGCACGGCTGGGAGGCATCGCGGGTGTGGGGCCTGTGGACGCGGTACGCCTGCTCAGCCTTCTACTCCCACCCGTGGTCCTGGAACGAGATCGGTTTCGGCGGCCCGGCCTACCCGCGCGGCTACAAGAACGTCGGCCTGGATGCCCGCGAACGCTGGGAGGTCGCCGATCACGACGACAGCGACCCCGTGCCGTTCGCCGACCGCATCGAGCGGGCCCGTAACAGTCATGCGACCTTGACCGGCGGCAACGTCGCACCGCATGGCACGACCAGCGGCGCACAGAACGGGAGATCGGTGTGAGCACCAGGTTCAGTTACAAGTCACTACGCGATACCAACGAGTCTGCGTGGCTTGTTCCGCCGGGCAGCTCGCGCGTCAATCACGAGCTACGCCGCGATATGCGTCACTTCGCCGAAGACGACGAGGTCGACCTCGTCGTGGTCGGTGCAGGCGCCGGCGGCTCGGTGCTCACCCAGCGGCTGGCCCGTCGCGGGTGGGACATCGTGACCTTCGACGCCGGTCCCTTCTGGGACCCGGATGCCGACTGGGTCAGCGACGAACGCGGCTCGCACAACCTCTACTGGAACGAGTCGCGCGTCATCGGCGGGTCCAACCCGGTGCCGCTGGGGTCGAACAACTCCGGCCGCGGCGTCGGCGGATCGCTCGTGCACTATTCCGGATTCGTACCGCGCCTGCACCCGTCGGACTTCGCCACCCACAGCCGCGACGGGGTGGGCGTCGACTGGCCGATCTCGTACGCCGACCTCAAGGGCTACTACGAGCAGGTAGAGCAGGAGCTGCCGGTCGCGGGGCAGGACTGGCCGTGGGGCGACCCGCACAAGTACGCCCACCACGCGCACCCGGTCGGCGGGAACGGTTCGATCTTCCTGGCCGGCTGCGAGGCGGCCGGTGTCCCGGCACGGGTCGGACCGGTAGCTATCGCGAACGGGCGATTCGGCAACCGGTCGCACTGCATCTACCGCGGATTCTGTCAGCAGGGCTGCAAAGTCGGCGCCAAGGCAAGCCCGCTGATCACCCACATCCCCGACGCGCTGGCACACGGCGCGGAAGTGCGCCCGCACTGCCACGTCAGCAAGGTGCTGGTCGACGAGCGCACCGGTAAGGCATGCGGTGTCACCTACTTCAAAGACGGGGTCGAGCACCGCCAGCGCGCGAAAGCCGTGGCCGTCGCGGGGTACAGCATCGAGACCCCACGCCTGCTGTTGCTCTCGGCGACCAAGGATCACCCGAACGGTCTGGGCAACGACCACGATCAGCTGGGTCGCTACCTGATGGTGCAGGGCGCCCCGCAGTCGGCCGGCCGCTTCAGCGAAGAAGTGCGGATGTTCAAGGCGCAGGTGCCCGAGGCCAGTAGCGAGCACTTCTACGAGACCGACCCGGCCGCGGCATACAAGCGTGGCTGGTCCCTGCAGACCGTGGGCCCGCTGCCTATCGGATGGGCTGAACATGTTGCTGCACAGGGCCACTGGGGCGCGCCGCTGCGTGAGTACATGCGCGACTACGTGCATTGGGCCTCGATCGGAGCGCTCGCTGAGTTGCTGCCCCAGGCAGACAACCGGGTCACGCTCGCCGATGAGAAGGACCGGCACGGCTTACCTGTCGCGCACTTCAACTACTCACTGTGCAACAACGACAATGCGTTGATCAAGGCCGCTACCGACTGCATGCAGGGCATTCTGAAGGCCGCCGGCGCCGAAGAGATGATGACCATCCAACGGTTCGCCCACCTGGTGGGCGGAGCCCGGATGGCGACACGCGCAGAGGACGGCGTGATCGACGCCTCGTACAAAGTGTTCGGCGTCGAGAACCTCTTCGTGGTCGACGGTTCGATCCTGCCCACGCAGGGCGCTGCCAACCCCGGCCTGACGATCATGGCGCTCGCCGCCCGCGCGGCCGATGTCATGTCACCACAGTGAATGCGGTGGCGCAGTGAGAGCCGAGGTCGCACTCGTCGTCGGCGGCAGCTCGGGTATCGGACTGGCCAGCGCCCGCGAGTTGATCGCCCGCGGCTACCAGGTCGTGCTGATGGCCCGCGACGCCGACCGGCTGACAGCCGTGGCGAACGAGCTCGGCGCGGGCACGACGACCGCTCCCGCGGACCTGCTGGACGCAGCGGCGGTGGGCAGGGCGGTACTGGCCATCACGGCGGAGCACGGCAGCCTCGACGTGGTGGTGCACACCGCACAGGTGATGGCCTACGGACGCATCGAGGACGTGCCCGCGCACATCTTCGACACCGTCGTCGACATCGCCGTACACGGCACCGCAAACCTCGCGCGCGCCGTAATGCCGGTATTCCGCAGCCAGGGCCATGGGTCGCTGATCGTGGTCAACTCGCTGCTCGGGCACATCGTGGTGCCGCAGATGGGCGCGTACGTGACCGCAAAGTGGGCGCAACTGGCATTGATCCGCACCCTGCAGTTGGAGACCAGGGACGTCCCCGGCATCCACATCAGCGAGGTGTCACCGGGTGCGATCAACACACCCATCTACGAGCAGGCAGCCAACTACACCGGCCGCGAGCCCGCGCCGCCGCCGCCGGTGTTGTCACCCGTGACGATGGCGCGTGCCGTGGTCGACTGCATCGAGAAACCCCGTCGGCACGTCGACGTCGGGCCCGCCAACAAGATCGCGACCCTCGGCTTCCACCTGATGCCGCGGGTGTACGGGGCGATCGTCGGACCGCTTGTGCAGCTCGCGGTCTTCCGTGGCTCGGACGTGCCGGCCTCGGACGGCAACGTGACCACTGCGAAGCCCGGCGCCGAAGGTGAGCGCGGGGGTTGGTCGCTGCTCGCGATTCGCCGACGTCGCAGCTGAGCACCGCCTCCCGTTCCGTCCCTCCCCCGTCCCTCCCTCCGCGTTTGCGTCGCCAGCGACCACAAACGCGATGACTGGTGGGTGTAGGAGGATGAGCGCGTGGAACAGTGCACCCAGAACGTCGCCCGCCCGCCGAAGGATGCCGCGTGAGCCGGGTTGGTGGGTGGGCTGCTCAGGTGCGCGACAGCCTGCGCACCCAGTTGTGGCCCATTCCGGCCATCGTCGTCCTCATCGCGGTCCTGGCCGGGTTGTTCATCCCGCGACTGGACGAGAACATCGACGGGAATGTGTCGGGGTGGTTGGACGGGATCCTCTTCGGCGGCGATGCCGGCGCGGCGCGACAGTTGCTGGACACGGTTGCCAGCTCGTTGATCACCGTTACCTCGCTGACGTTCTCACTCACCGTGGTGACCCTGCAGCTGGCCAGCAGCCAGTTTTCCCCGCGCCTGTTACGAACCTTCACCCGCGACTTGTTCGTCCAGATCACCCTGGCGCTCTTCCTGGGGACCTTCGCGTACTCCCTCACCGTGCTGCGCGCCGTGCGCAGCGAAGGATCCACCTCATCGGCGTTCGTGCCGCAACTCGCGGTCACGCTCTCCTTTGTCCTGGGAGTTGTCAGCGTCCTGGGCCTGGTGCTCTTCCTCGCACACCTCGTACGGCAGATTCGGGCCGAAGTGCTGTTGTGCAAGGTTGCCACCGATTGCCTCGAAGTCGTCGAAGACGTCACTGAGCCCGCATCACAGGATGACGTGATCTCCGGTGGGTCGGTGTCGGCCTACGGCCCTACGTCCCGTTATGTCTGCTCACATACCAGCGGTTTCCTCATCCGGGTCGACGAGCAGGAGCTGTTGGCGATGGCGGTGAAACATCACCTCACCCTGGTCATCGACCGAATGCCCGGGGATTTCGTGGTCGCCGAGGTGCCCCTCGGTTACTACCAACCAGATGATCCGGACGCCGAGCCGGTCGATCTGTCCGAGCACCTGGGCGCCTGCCTGCACACCGGAATGGAGCGCACCGACACCCAGGACATCGGATACGGCCTGCGGCAGCTGAGCGACGTGGCCAACAAGGCCCTGTCGCCCGGTATCAATGACCCGACGACAGCGGTGCACGCCATCTCCCATATTTCGGTCATCCTGTGCATGCTGGCCCGCCGCAACCTGGGCGACGCCCGGTTGTACGACGATGGCGGCGCTCTGCGCGTCGTACTCCGTCGCCCCGATCTGGGCAGGATCGTTGACGATGCGTTGCGTCAGCCACGCTTGTACGGCGTGCCCGACCCGGTCGTGCTGCGTGCGCTCTACCGCGCCCTGACCGATCTCGCCTGGCGGGTACACCCGCATCAGGCGTGGCTGGTGCGCGACGAGCTACGCAGGTTGGATCAGGCGGCCGCTGCGCGCGACGCCACCAGTAGCGAGGCACGCGAGGCGTCGCAATGGAGCAAAGAAGTCGCTGAGGCGCTGGTCGCGGCTGCCGCGGTCCGCGGCTGAGCTCGAGCCATTTGTAGGTGCGAGTTGTACGA